>CALDEN010000416.1 GCA_937942405.1 uncultured Saprospiraceae bacterium | reverse complement strand
AGGAGTCCGTCGTTATATGAACCTACTTCTCTACCTAATACATCTTTGGTAATGTATTTTATTCCTTTTTTTCCTTTGAGCGATGACTCATAATGCTTTTCTAATCCGGTACGTCCTATAAAATCGCCCATGTCATAGAGTCCATCAGAGTTATTTATTATTTCTGTATCCACCTCTGCTAGGTATCCTAGTACGTGTGCTGCATTGGTATATGGGTATGCTCGGATGTTTCTCATCCTAGGGTAGAATCCTGGGAATCGGTATAGGTGTTCCTGAAAACGAGCAAAAGTCTCGGGTTCTATTTTGGACAAAAAGGTAAAAGGGCTAGACTTATTAAACTGATTTTTACTCCAGTTTTTATTGAGGAATGCCTTAAACTCGGTGGTAGTAATGTTTAATAATGTGCAGAAAAGACTGGTATCCATCGCAGGATCGATCTTATTATAAATCACATTAAGATCATAAACTGCAAAGTTGTTTACGAGGATTTTTTTATTTCGATCATAAATAAGTCCTCGACTAGGGTAGACCACTTGCTCATCGATAGCCGTAGAAGCACCTCTATTGCGATACGTATCACTGACGAGTTGTAACTGAGCCGTTTTCCCTATTAAAAGTATAGTAAGGATTACGATTATAACAATGATGATATTGTAACGACTCTGTTTTATGATTTAGTTTTTTGGATTAAAGATCAAAAGATATAACATGATTAAAACATAAGATGCTATAAAGGTGGAAAATGTTCTGAGTAGTATTTCTTTTAGATAGACAAAGGAAAAAGCTTCTACACTGAAAAACCAAAAGTGATGTGCAAACAATAAAACCGCTACGTAACTCAGTAGCCATGGTAAACCTATAGCCGTAACAGGTACGTTTTTATCAAAATTATATCCTTCAACTGGTTCCAAAAGTTTTAATATATATTTTCTAATAAACGCCAAAAAAACTGCAGCACTGGCATGAACCCCGATACTATCATAAAAAAAGTCTAAACCCAGCCCTAAGAGAAATGCGAGTATTAAGAACAAGGCCCTAGGGGTTTTAAAGGGAAAGAACAAAATCAAAATAGGATATAGAAATATATGGATATAATTAAACGAACCGAAAGTCAGGTCCAGACGCTTAAGCAAGATAACCTGTATGATAAATACAAGGAGAAATCTTAAGAACTGTTTGATAACTTGATTATTCATTATTGATGTTTAAAGAATCAAATTCATTTTTCAATAAGCTCTTGATAACATATACATCATCGATGGAGTTAAAATCGTCAAAGAGTTTTACCTTAATCTCAAAAGTCTCTCCTCCGGCCTCTACCTCAAATTTTTCTACTACTCCGATATCTAGATTAGATGGAAAAATTATAGAGTACCCGCTAGTGACTATCGTATCTCCTTTAGATATATCAGCATACTTACGGATTGCATAAGCGTTTACGTATTGTGGGTCTGCAGTATCCCACAGTATATAACCATGATGGATTTTGTTTTTTAGAGATACACTGATTCTAGATTGTGAATGCAGTATACTTAAAACAGAGGCATAATGATATGACACTTCTTTGACAATACCTACTACTGATCGATCACTGATCACTCCCATTCCCGGCTCTATTCCTTCCAGAGCACCTTTACATAGCGTAATATAATTGTTTCTGAGATTGAGTGTTTTAGAACATATTTTGGACGATATCAGATTATACCTATTATCTATGGTATCGATTTGAGAAGAGGCTTTTTCGATATTGGAATTAATGATCTGTTGTAATAGACTCGCCTTATCCTTACGGAGTAGGGCGTTTTCTTCATCTAAACTTAGAAAATTAGTAATCTCTTGAGTCTTTTGATTTAAGTATCCTGTAAATAGATTAGAACTGTTTACATAGATGGATTCTTGTTTGTCGTTATTGTTAACGATAAGGTAAAAGCAGAGACCTTGGAGGAAAATAAATAGAAAGGTAGGGCCGTATTTGACTAAAAAGAATAATAAATTTCTCATAGCCTATAATTAATACTAAATACTTTTTCTGTCTATCAAAAATGAGTATTCTTTGGTATGTTTTAGAGCTAATCCTGTCCCTCTCACAACTGCAGTTAATGGATCTTCAGCTATGTGTACAGGTAATTTAGTTTTTCTAGAAATCCTAATATCTAAGCCTCGTAGTAAAGCACCTCCTCCCGTTAAGAATAGGCCTCTTTGATAGATGTCTGATGCGAGCTCTGGAGGAGTGTCTTCTAATGCCTTAAGCACCGCTTCTTCTATTTTGGCAATAGATTTATCTAAAGCCTCCGCCATCTCTACATGAGTGGTCAATATTTGTTTAGGGATTCCAGTCAGAAGATCTCTACCATTTACAGGCCACTTCTCTGGTGGATTATCGAGTTCTTTGAGTGCGGAACCTACATTTATTTTTACTTGTTCTGCAGTACGCTCTCCGATCAGAAGATTATGCTTTTTACGCATGTAATCCAGAATATCCATGGTAAACTCATCTCCAGCAACACGTATGGACTGATCAGTTACGATTCCTGATAATGCGATTACGGCAATCTCCGTAGTACCACCACCTATGTCGATGATCATATTTCCTTGAGGTGCTTGCACATCTAGCCCGATACCGAGGGCCGCTGCCATAGGCTCATGAATGAGATAAGTCTCTTTAGAATCTACATGATCTGCAGAATCAAAAACAGCTCTTTTTTCTACTTCAGTAATACCTGATGGAATACAGATTACCATTTTTAGATGTGTAAAGAATCTTTTCTTTTCACCGATCATTTTGATCAGTTCCATGATCAGACTTTCTGCAGCTTGGAAATCTGCAATTACACCATCTTTCAGTGGTCTGATGGTTTTTATGTTTTCGTGTGTCTTACCATGCATCTGCATAGCTTTATCACCTACTGCTATAATTTCTTTAGTCGTACGGTCTATCGCAACGATGGAAGGTTGATCTATTACCACTTTGCCGTTCTGTAAGATCAAGGTATTTGCTGTACCTAGATCTACTGCCAATTCCTGAGTAAAAAAACTAAATAACTTCATTCTGGTTGAATGTATTTATAATGGGTAATAAATTTTGTGGAACGCGGAAACACAAAAATAATCTAATTGTTAAAATGCAATAACTATGCCTAGTTCAAGTATTGGGAAATGTCAAAAATAAATTGGATTAAAAGTCTCCTACGCTTACAGATATCATCGAATCGAAATCTAGATATTTAACCGCCAAATCTCTAATCTCTCCAGCAGAAATGTCTTTAATTACATCGATCATGCCGTGCAAGTGATTAAAATCCAGGTCGTTTTCTATCAGTGTTGCTAATATTTTAGAAGACTTAAGAGTTCCATCTAACATAGAGAGAAAATTTCCCAGTAAATAGTTTCTAGACATATCTAGTTCTCGATCAGAAATGGTCGTTTCCTTTAACTTATTGAACTCGATTTTTATCGCTTCTATTGTATCGTTGTAATATTCTTTTCCGACTTCCGTCGAAACGTAAAAAGATCCATCCCTTACGAGTGGATCTAGCATAGAATAGATACTGTAGGTATATCCTTTGTTTTCTCGTATTTCAGACATCAGTCTCGAACCAAAATATCCACCCAAAACCGTATTAAGCATCATAAATGGATAATATTCCGCATGATGTCGATTAAAAAGCTTCTTTCCTATTTTGATTGAATTTTGAAGTCGATGCCCAGTGATTTCATAGCTTTTGGTATCTGAACTAATGGCATCAATGTACGTATCCTGAATAGTGCCTTGTTTTTGAAAACCATCCATCGCATTATCTACCATTTTGATGATGTCTCGATCAGCAGCACCAGAGAGGTAGATTCTACAATTATTCCTAGTATATAGTCTTTTGTAATGCTCTTTTACCAGATCTGCATTGATGTCTAAATAATCTTCTGGCATAGAGTTATACCCATACGGATGGTCCGCTCCAAAAATTTCTGCTGATAATTTGCGATAAGCGACTACATTGTTTTTTGATAGTTCCTGTTTGAGTCTTTGGCTACTTCTTATTCCATATTTACGTATTTCTTCTTCAGAAAAAGTAGCATCATTGAGGATCTCGAGTACGATATCTAGTGAACTTTTAAAATGCTTTTTGAGGCAATACAGCGTTACAGAACTCGTATCCATGTCTGTACTACAAGAGATGGTAGACCCGTAAAAATCTATTTTTTCTGCGATTTCTTCTGAGCTGTGGTTTATCGTACCTTCTTTCAATAAATGATTACAGACTTTAGACACTAATCGACTCTTTTCGTAGGTTCTACCAGCCTTAAAGACCAGTTCCATTTTAAGAATTGTATCCGTACCACCCTCGAGTATATACATAGGAATTCCGTTTCCCAGAGAGATTTGTCTGAAGGGAGGGAATTTTATGGAACTTATGGACCGAATTTTGGGTGCTATAGTGCGATCTATATTCATTATCTATTTAAACAAGGCGTCAAAATTACACTTACTTTAAGCGAATACATATATGAACTTAAAATGATTATTTTTACGTCATAAGAAAAATGCATCAACCATCCATATGAAATTTAGTGTTTCCTCTTCCGATTTACTTAAAAACCTACAAGTGGCAAATGGGGCCATTAATCCTAATGCAGTACTGCCGATACTGGAAGACTTTTTATTCGACTTGAGCGATAATCAGTTGACCATCGCTGCGACTAATTTAGAGACGTCTATCATTAGTAAAATAGATGTCACAATGGAGAAAGCTGGAAAAATAGCAGTACCTGCTAAGATCCTTCTGGATACGCTTAAAGCTTTGCCTGAGCAGCCGATTACATTTACTGTAAACGAGGAAAATAAAGGGATAGAGCTGACATCAGCATATGGAAAGTATAAGTTAGCAGGAGATAGCCCAGAAGACTTCCCTGAAATTCCTACTGAAGAAGACAGTCAAGAAATCAGTTTGGATGCTGATACCATCTCCAAGGCTATTAATAATACACTCTTTGCAGCATCTAATGATGAGCTGAGACTGGCGATGACAGGAGTTTATGTACAAGTAGATTTCAATAAAGTAGTATTTGTGGCTACGGATGCACACAAATTGGTAAAATACACCACATCTGGTGTGAAAAGTGAGCTCACAGAAGACTTTATCATTCCTAAAAAGGCATTGACTCTTTTAAAAAATGCGATTTCTGGAAACGATCAGATCTCGATGTCATTTAACAAAACCAATGCGTTTTTTAAATACGGAGATACGCGTATAGTATGTCGTCTCGTGGATTCTAAATATCCAGACTATAATGCAGTAATTCCTGTAAACAACCCTAATACATTGGTTTTAGGAAGAACGGATTTGCAGAATTCGCTTAAGCGAATAGCTATATATGCCAATAAAACGACCAATCAGGTAATCCTAAATATAAACGAAGGTACCCTCACTATATCAGCTCAAGATTTAGATTTTTCTAATGAAGCGACGGAGCAGCTGACTTGTACTTATACAGGAGATCCGATGACAATAGGCTTCAATGCCAAATTTCTAATCGAGATGCTAGGTGTCATGAAAGGAGATGAAGTAAAAATGGAGCTCTCTACACCTAATCGGGCGGGTATCTTATTTCCATCAGAACAAGAGGCCAACGAAAACTTGCTTATGCTAGTGATGCCTGTGATGATGAGTAACTAAAATTAAGAATTTGAAGGTTGGATTATTTTTTGGGTCTTTTAATCCGGTGCATGTAGGTCACATGATCATAGCTAATTTTATGGCTACTCAGACAGATCTAGATCAGGTCTGGATGGTCGTTACTCCACAAAATCCACATAAAACAAAGGCCTCACTTGCCAATAATTACGACAGACTCCAATTAGTCAACCTAGCGATAGGAGATAATAAACTGCTCAAGTCGAGCGATATAGAGTTTACATTACCTGTACCCTCGTATACGATAGACACCTTAACCTATTTAAAAGAAAAATTCCCAACAAAGGAATTTGTACTGATCATGGGTGGAGATAATCTAGCTACTCTACATAAGTGGAAAAACTATGAAAAGATTCTAGAAGGACATGAGATTTTTGTTTACAAAAGACCATCTTATCCATTAGGTGAACTGGAAAATCATCCGAAAATCCATCTCTTTGAAGCACCACTCTTACAGATATCGTCTACACAGCTCAGAAAAAATATAAAGGAAGGGAAGTCGATCAGGTATCTGGTTACGGATGAGGTTCATCAGTATCTAGAAGACAATCCGATATATTTAAGAATGTAATGTTGCCTCCTTTTACAATAACTTCTTTAGGTAGAGAGTTTACTTTTATGACGATATGAAATTATTCCAGCTTCTTTTATTATTTACATTTAGTTTTCAAGCATTCGCTCAAAGTGATATACCTGTATATGGCTGGCG
>CALDEN010000415.1 GCA_937942405.1 uncultured Saprospiraceae bacterium | reverse complement strand
ACATAAAAAGCAAAGTTTTTATTTCCTATACAGTGTCGATCTATTCCGTAAGAGAACTGATCGATGATTTCACTACTGGTAACAATCGTTACTTCGTGATCTCCACCTGCCGTAGATTCTCTATAATCGGCATATGCCATGACTGCATTATTAGGATTAGATGGATCGTATAATTTCTCATTCGTTAAGAACAAAAACGTAGGATCTTCTGAAGTATAGTCGATAAAGTTCTTTACGGATGAGTTAGCGATAGATTTAAAATTGTCAGACTTATAAATGAGTATATTTCGCTCCACAGTTCCGGGCTCAATCTTAAACTTTATCTTACCATTAACGGATGTGACTGCGGTACGATTATTATTTTCTAAATCCACAACCACGTAGTCTCCCCCATTTACCTCGAATTCCAAGATCTTTTCAAAAGGATTTGCCTCTACAAAAAATGAGAGGTAATCCCCAGAAAAAGATAATTCTCTTGGGTATATCATTTTGGCGTAAGCCATCGTATGTTTATCAAAGTTAGAGTTAGTCCCCTCGAGACTGACTAGATTGCTGCCTTGTAGGTCTGTATATTCTAATTCTAAATCTATCTGTTTTGTTGCAAATGAATCAAAGGTCTTTGAATATTCCTTGTTGCCATTAAACGATAATTCCATGTTGTGGGAGAAATCATTCGTCCCATATCTCACTGTAAGTTTAGGTTTGACAACTGTCGTTTGCTTGAGGTTTTCAATATTTAAGGTCGCATCTGTTTTTAACTCGAGATTACTACCCCAGCCTTCCGCTACATCAAAGTGAGAGTACTGAATGTTATCCTGACCTCGATAAGTAGGTTTCAGATGAAAATCAGAAAACACGTATGACTCTTCATGCAAATAAAAATCCTGATTAGGGGATTGGTTATCTGCTGATGTTTCCTCAAATCTTAGTCCAGCTGAAAAATTATCGTAAACTAAAAAATACGACGTCGTATCTGTAAAGAGACTGTATTCTGGATTTAGTTGATCGTCTTCACCGTTTTCATAAAGATATTGATCGAGTTCTCCGCGATTCTTCTCGCCGATAAATTCGATATAATCCGACGAACTTAGAGCTCCGTTTGTAGACACAAATAATGGTACTTGTTGTCCGAGCCGATACATTTTTATATTGAGTCCTGTGGTCTCAGATACTGGAAAACCCATTTCTATGAGCTCATTATAGCCTATTCTGTAAGCCCCATCATCTGCGAGCTTAATTTTATAATAGGTCTTATCATAGTCTATCCATTCGTTTCCATAGAGGATTTCACCGTCTACAGACATTTGGCTGAAGCCAATAAAACTAAAAAACAAAAATAAACCAGTGTAAAAAACAGATCTCATAACGATTAATTTAAAAAGCAAAGATACGTATTATAATTATTTATAATGTGTTAGTCTTTAACAATTAACAAGTTAGTTGTATCATTCAACGAATGGAATACAACAATGTTGGATGCAGGAAGGGTTTTTATTGAATGGTACATTACATTTACAGCAAATACTGCTTTTTGTATATACTAGATTCCATATTAATCCTCTCTGTACTTGTCTCTACTCTATACTGGTTGGTTCTCTTTATTAAGATTTCTCTCTTCAAAGAGACTATAAGTTACGCCAATTTTGGCATATGTTCAATTCTTATGTCTGCAAAAAACGAAGCCCAAAACCTTAAAAACTACCTACCACAACTATTAAAACAGAAGGATTTTAAGCAGCTCGTGGTGATGAATGATTATTCAGACGATACCACAGCTCAGGTTTTACAATCTATGAGTAAAGAAAACGATAAACTCTTCTCCTTTACTCCCTCAAAAGACCTTCCTGGAAAAAAATGGGCCTTATCAGAAGGAGTGCAGTATTGTACTTCAGACCATATCCTTTTGACAGACGCCGATTGCTATCCAGTCTCAGATAACTGGGCTTCTATTATGGCTTCTAAAATCAATAATGGTACTGAACTCGTGCTGGGATACGGGCCTTTAGAAAAAACGTCGGGCCTGCTCAACGCATTTGCCCGATATGAAACCGTAATCACCGCTGTCCAATATTTTGGCTTCAGCCTTTTCAATAAGCCCTACATGGGAGTAGGGAGAAACATGGCTTTTACCAAAAAACTATTCAGAGCTACAAATGGCTATAGCGGTCATGAACACATCCCCTCTGGAGATGACGACTTGTTTGTACAAGATGCTCGTAAGCTTACTGACATACAAATATGTCTCGATCCAGAGAGTTTTATGTATTCCAGGGCTCCACAAGATCTAAAATCATATATCCGCCAAAAGAAAAGACATATCGCTACGTCCACGAGCTATACCTCTCTCCATAAAATACTCTTGAGCGTACATCCCTTTTTTCATCTTATTGCGGCTGTTACTAGTGTTGTGCTTCTCACGATGGGGCATCTTAAAATCATCGCAGGTGTATGGCTTATTCGTTGGTTGTTATTGATGATAATGGCATATTTACCCTTCAAGCGTCTAGCTGGTATAGATTTAATAAAATGGATTCCACTGTTGGATATACTACTTGTTGGATATTATATATACTTTGGGTGGAGTGCTTTAAATAGAAAACATGCAAGTTGGT
>CALDEN010000414.1 GCA_937942405.1 uncultured Saprospiraceae bacterium | reverse complement strand
ACCTCGTTCATGATCTCTGGCATGTTATCCATCTCTCCCCTGTTTTCATCTGCATAATAAACATTAGGGAAAGCAAGCATGATATGTAGATGCTTAGAAAATGGGAGATAATTTAAAAAACCAAGTACCATTACGAAGTGCAACCACCATCCTGATCGCTCTATCACTTGCAAGGTCCCAACTTCCATACCTCCAAAGAGTGCAGGTCCTAGCCAGCTACTTACGGCTAGATTGCCCGTAGATGGATAATGCTCTGGATCTATTCCTTGTAGTACAGTATCTGCACCGTTCATCATCGTAATACCTGCGATCAATACAAGCTCTCCGATGAGAATCAGATTAGCGTCTAATTTAGGCCATCCGTTCATCTCAGACATGACTAGTCGGGGTACTTTGAGCATATTACGACGCCATAAAAAGATAATCGTTGCAAAGAATGCTAGAAAGGTCAATACCTCAATAAAACTGATGATAAAGGTGTAAAACCCTCCTAATGCTGATGCAAAAATCCGATGATTACCCGTAAATCCATCTATGAATATCTCTATCAACTCGATCTGCGTAATGACAAAAGCAGCGTAAATAAAGAAGTGAAGAACAGCTGGAATGACTTTTTTGAACATCTTTTTTTGCCCAAAAGCGACCAGAGCCACATTCTTCCACCTACGTTCTGTATCACCAGAAATGTCTTTTTCCTTTCCCAGTAAAATATTTCTCCTAATTTTAGAGAAATTCTTGAAGGCAAAATAAAAGCCGATGGCTGTAACGAGTATGAAAAAGATTTGTTGAATCATAGCGTTACAATAATACAAAGTCAAAGTATAAAACAAGATAGAATCAATTACAGAAATGAAAATTTTAGATAGCAAACAGATCGAACAGAAGATAATCAGGCTTTCATACCAGATTATGGAAATAAATTATGATCAAGACAAGATCTACTTACTCGGCATAAATAACAATGGATATCAGTTTGCCAAGAAGATTGCCGCCCAAATGCGTAAAATCACAGATGCAGAGATCATATTATGCCATTTAAACATCAATACTCCTAATCCGATCGCTGAAGAAGTCACCATAGACATCGATGTCCAAAGTCTTAAAAATAAGTGTTTAATTATCGTAGATGATGTCGCTAACACGGGGCGTACCCTATTTTATGCATGTAAGCCTCTTATGGAGATTCTGCCTAAAAAACTAGAAGTAGCAGTACTCGTAGATCGGAAGCATAAGTCATTTCCGATCAAAGTAGATTACGTAGGCATTTCTCTGGCGACTACGGTCAAAGAAAATATCGATGTCAATCTGCAGTCGCTGAAATCTCAGGAGGTTATTCTTAACTAGCATAATCGAAGTCAAAGACCTCTGCAAAGACCTCAGAGACGACTTCTTTGAGTTTAGTCATATCTACTGGAGCTCCGAGTTCCTGTTCTATGCTGGTGACAGTCTTATCATCTGAGTCTATCCCACAGGGTACGATATTACCGAAGTGTGAGAGATCTGTATTTACATTGAGAGCAAAGCCATGCATTGTGATCCATCTACTCATATGTACTCCGATGGCACATATTTTACGTTTAGGCAGTCCGTCTATCCATACTCCCGTAAAGCTCTCCTCTCGCTGTGCCTTAATGTCGAATGCCTCCAACGTTCTGATGACCACCTCCTCCAGTAATCTCACATACTTATGTACATCATGAAAAAAATAATCTAAGTCCAATATCGGATATACCGTCAACTGGCCAGGACCATGATAGGTGATGTCTCCTCCTCTATTTATCTTAAAAAACTCGAAACCATTCTTTTCCAGCTCCTCCTCGTTCTGTAATAGGTGATCCATACTTCCACTCTTTCCTATGGTATAAACTGGATTATGCTCACACAGCAGCAGGTAGTGCTTTTGCTCTTTTTGGGGCTCTTGGTGTCGGTTCCATTTCTTGATCTCTTTGAGTTCATCCATCTTGGTTGCCTGGTAATCCCATGCTTTTTTATAAGATATGCTCTTAAGGTCTTCCAGAATAACTTTAGGCTTATTTGTCAATGCTGCAGTGTTATAAGAATTGTATAGTAGAGTTAAAGCGATTAACTTTGGTAAAGTTCTTAAAACGTCCGATATGTTACGCTTCTTCCCTGTTTTTTCTTTTGTACTGCTTTCTTGTTTTGGCTATAGCCAAATAGTAGAAGACTTTACCGTAACAGACTATAATGATGTAGAGCATACGCTTTATGCTGACTACCTCGATCAAGGGAAAACCGTTGTGATAAAAATATTCTTTGTCGCCTGTCCGCCATGTCAAGCTCAAGCCCCTTTTTACGAATCCCATTATCAGGAATGGGGAGCGGGTCAACATGATGTCGCTTTCTTTGAAATATCGGACAAAACTTTTGACAGTAATCTAGCCGTAGAAAACTTTGCTGATAATTTTGGCACTAGTATGCCCGGTGTGGGTAATGATGGAGGTGGACCCGATGCGGTAGAACAATTTACTTCAGGAACTTTTGGTACTTTTTGGGGTCATCCTACATATGTCGTAATCGCTCCTAATGGTACAGTTGCATGGGACACAGGACTTGCAGGATTAAAAGCAGCGATAACAGCCACTGGAGCAATGATGCCCGAACCTGAGCCGGAACCAAGTACTTATCAGCTCAGCTTAAAAGATACAAATGGCAATACTATCACACTCAATTCGACCAGTTCTGTCATTATGAAATCTCAAAGCGACCCGAGTTATTCTTTAGATATTACACCTTATCTACAAAACGGTTCGTTTGAATATCCCACTGATGATATTCCAGAAATAGATAGTCCGACGATTGTAATCGAGGATATCGCTACGGCTAATCAAAAATCAAGTTCGCTAGATCTAATCCTCATTCAGAAACATCTACTGGGCATACAGCCTTTTCAGACCCCCTATCAAATACTCGCTGCAGATACAAACAATAACGGAAGTGCATCTGCCATAGATCTTATAGAACTGCAGAAATGTCTATTGGGTATCTATTCAGAACTTCCTAATAATACGCTCAACAAATATTATTTCCCTGCTTGTCAAAACTGTAGAGAACTCGTTCTACCGCTAGGCGTAGATATGGACTTTACAATCGATATTGTACAGGTGGTTACGGGGAATGTGAACTAGAATGAGTTGTGTTTTATGAGATTTATGTTATTCACTAAAACCAATAGTGTCGATTCTTCAAAGCACCCTTATCTTTAAATGTGCTAAATTTTACTCATGCCTCAACGGATAT
>CALDEN010000413.1 GCA_937942405.1 uncultured Saprospiraceae bacterium | reverse complement strand
TATACTAAAAGTCTGATAATCAGACTCATTTACATTACAAAAATATATAATATATTACTCTTTGGGTTGGTAGTTCGTTCGTTTCTGATTTAACGGGGGTCCGTAAGCTTAATCGATACTCCGTGTCTAAATGCGGAGTCTAATATCTTTACCACATACTGATTAGGCGTCTTGGTACTAGGAGTAAGCACTACGATTGCCTTATCTTCTTTTCTGAGGCTCTTGATCTTCTGATCTATTCTCTTAAAGCTCGCACTACTGCCATCCATGATATACTTTCCCTTGGTATCGACAAATACCTGTGTCGTTCTCGTTTTAGACGGAGTACTGGTATTGGATTTTTTACCGGGTAACTGCAGGTTCAATGCATTAGGAACCACGAGTGATGAAGTAAGTATAAAGAATATCAACAGCAAGAATATAATGTCCGTCAAGGAAGACATATTAAACTGAGCCGATACTTTAGATTTCTTTTTTAAACCCATAATACTTAATTACTTCTTGGTTGAGTAGCAATGACCGCCTTTATCTTTAGACCTGCTGCAATTTTCATAACCTTGCTTACATTTTCCCATGGCACTCCTACTTCAGAAATGATCAACACCGTAGCATTATCCTTATTTCCATGATACTTTACGTGGGCTGCTATTCTTTTCTCCAATTTATTCCATGTCGAGGATTGTCCATTGAAGGTTAATTTACCGTTCTTTTTTACGATAACGGAAATGTCCTGAGGTGCTTGTGTCTTAGAATCTGAAATAGGTAGCTTAACATCTACTTTTACAACAGATGAGGTCAGTATAAAAAATATCAACAACAGAAAAATGATATCTGTCAATGATGACATACTGAACTCGGCACTTACCTTATTTCTTTTTGAGAATCCCATCGGCTATGCTGTAGGTTCTTGAAGTAAATCGATAAATTCCATGGTTGTTCTTTCCATTTTGAAAACCACCTTCTCTACATTGGCAACTAATAAGTTATATCCTACAAATGCGATAATCCCTACTACAAGTCCTAATGCCGTCGTAATAAGAGCCACAAAAATACCCCCTGCTAATTCTGTCGGAGACACATTATCTGCTGTACTCATCGTATAAAATGTAAGAATCATACCTGTAACTGTCCCAAAGAATCCGATCATCGGAGCGGCTCCAGCAATACTGGCCAGTGTAGATAAGTTCTTTTCTAGTTTAAATATTTCTAAGTTACCGACATTCTCGATGGCTGCATCGATATCTTTGAGTGGTTTACCGATACGCATGATTCCTTTTTCCACCATTCTAGAAGTAGGTGTATTTGTGGTAGCACATAAAGCTTTGGCTCCTTCGATGTTCCCAGCTTGTACTGCAGATCTAATGTTGTTAATAAACTGATCATCAACGGCACCTGCTTTTTTAATAGTTAACCATCTTTCGATAAAAATATATACTGCTATTATAGATAGGATAAATAGGATTACGTAAATGGTTTTACCTAGTGCATCAGACTCTAGCATAATTTGCAAAAAACTGAATCCTTCGTCTGCCGCAGCATCTTTGGCTTTATTCTGAAAAAAGAAAAATAAGTTGTACATCGAGTTTTATTTTGAACTTCTAAAGTGAGTTATAAACGATATCAGTTTTTATCTGAGTATCTATTTTGAACAAATTTAACGAAAGTATCAAATATTAAAGAAAAATGAAATGTGTACTTCCATTATATTTGTATTATGCAAGGAATAGAAAAATATAAGGTTAGGCTAGATATCCCTGTAAGATGGGGTGACATGGATGCTCTAGATCATGTAAATAATGCCGTATACATCGGATGGAACGAGGATGCTCGTATCGCATACTTCATGGAATCGATCAATAATCTAAGTGTCGACAATGTAGGTCCTATACTCGCTAGACAAGACATTAAGTATATCTATCCTGTTACTTTTCCAGATACGGTGACTGTGGGCATCCGTGTAAGCGAAGTTTTAGAGGATCGCCTCATCTTTGAAACTAAGATGTGGTCTGATAAGAGTCAAAAGCTCGTAGCCCTTGTACATAGTACTGTTATGGCTTATGATGTGGCTAAAAAGAGTAAAGCGGCAATTCCTAAAGTATGGCTAGATAAGATTACGGAGATCGAGGGGTAATTAATCCATATACCCCAATGCTCGTAGGGTTTCTATATCTAATTGGCCTATGGGCAAATAATTGTCCTTCTGGAAATTTATAAGTGCGGCTTTTAATTCTTTACTCAAATCCCCATTGTATTTCAGGTATTGCGTATTACTTATATATCCTCTATTATTCAATTCTTTTGCAATGCGTAGATACGTATCTGGCTTTATATCCTTCTCACACAATACGGTTTTCCATGCGGTCTTGCCCTCTTCATTGAGTATGGGCTGGACTACTGCTTGCAATTCATACTCCTTTGTAGCCAGTGTATCTAAAACATAATTGACTGCTATTTTAGATATATTGACTTCCTTTAAGCACCAGACTAGGCAATCGTCTTTTTTGGCAGAATGACAGCCATCCCTTTTTACTTTTTCCCACTTGGAGGTCTTGCCCGCTTCTCGAACCACATACTCAGCCATCTCTACCGTTTCTGGATGATCTCCTGTATATATCGGGAGATACGCGATCGTATCCATCCCTGATATTGCAGGGAGTAAACATTTGGCATAACATTTTCCAGGCTCTGATGGTGGCAAATCTGACCCTAAATATCTATTAGTGTTACTCATATTACAGCCTATACATAGCAGTAACACCGAGATTATTAGTAGTATCGAATTTGTTCCTTTCATACGTATAAATTCTTAATGCTCCTATATCCCCAATACCTCAACTCCTTGCTCAAACACCACATCCACCGGTATTCCTTTTGCTGCCAGCATGTCTAGATCTGCTTGTAAAGCCTCTCCGATCTTTCCTTTTGTATATACTAGCTGCCCTACTCCTTTATAATCACCATCCCCTTGTAGCGTCAGTATTTTCTCTGATAGAGCATTCATCGCTTCTTCAAACTTATCGAAGTTTACCGTGTACTTTCCTGTTTTTTGATCTTTGGCGAAAGCCCCCATCTCATCAAAAAAGTTAAATCTGATCATGTTTGCTTTTCCATGAGCCGATGATGCCCCGAATCGTACAGATCTGAAAATCCCCGCCATGAAGGTCACGTAATAATCATTCAGGTCACCACTGATCTCCCCACTCTCATGCAATTGCTTAATCATGTAGAGTCCCAGCATATCTGCCTTCCCCTCTTCCAGAGCAGAAGCATGTTCTCTCAATGCTCTACGGACAGGTCCTTTTCCGTTGATTGTATTTTTGATCCCTAATCCATGAGCGACCTCGTGGAACATCGTATTGGAAAAGAAGGCATCGAAGGTGATGTGCTTACGTTGAGATGGATCGATGAGCTCGTCTGCTATCGGTATGAGTATTTTATCGAATTTGGCTTGCATGGCATTTTTGAGCTGTAAGCGTCTCGTTCCTTTGGCCAGTTGGACTTCCTCGTCATTGGGTAGATTTATGGCGATGGTCTTACTACCCGAGTTACAATCCCCGGCATAATAGATGACATCATACGCATTGAGCTCGGTATCGCTACCTGGAGTTTCTTGCTTGTATTTATCTGGCACCGGAAGTCCTTTCTGTAAATCTGGTAAGAAAGCTGCATACTTTTCTAGTCGCTTACTCCATTCCATATCCTTTACCAGTACATACGCCTCGTGTGTCGCTTTGTATCCAAACAGCTGATCTTCATAGGTCTCTATCGGGCCTACCACGAAATCGATGTGATTACTCTTCATATCCAGCCATGCCATATCACTCGGCTGATAGTCATCGGTAAGCAATGCCTCAGCACGTAAGGTGAGATATTTTTTAAGGCCCTCATCCTCCGCCAATGCAGCCGCTTCCTTCAATAGCTCCGCAGCCCGAGTATGTTGTTTTTTAAATGCTTGATGATATGGGACTGTGATCAGTTTACCATCCGCATCTCTTCTGATCAAGGTGTATAAATCATCTTTGCCCTCTAGTTCTGCTGCCTCAAACTCCTCTTTGGTCATATCTGCAGGGTAATAATTGGCCCCAGCCGGCTTCTCGCCTACTCCGTCCAGCCATGGCTTATTATTTCCTAGTCGATCCCATGGGCCATAATTGATCATACCGAATGTTCGTTCATTTCCATCTTTTAAGCCATCCAAAAAAGCTTTTTTGTCCCCATATGCCTCCATCCAGAACACCTCATCCATGAGATCTGCTATCTCGATAAGAATAGGAATCATCTTTTTCTCGTTGGCCGAAAGTTTAGAAATATCCGTAGTCAATTCAAAGTTTGTGTATTTTTCCACCAATTTATCGAGGGCATTATCCGCTACACTTGTCATATTATCAGTGGATAAGGTATCATTACCTTGATTACATGATAAAACCAAAATCAAGCTTAATACCAGTAGAACGTAAAGATTTTTCATTGATCAGATCGTTTTTGTATTTGCTAAAAGTATAACTTTCAAACAAAATATACCCATGTCAAAGAGGACTTTAGTACTAGGGGCATCTTTAAAAGAACAACGTTATTCCAACAAAGCCATACATGCCTTGCGAGAAAAAGAGCATGAAGTCATCGCTTTAGGCCTTAGAGAAGGGCCTGTCTTGGATGTAGATATTCAGAAAGAAAAATTTCCTTATAAATTTATCGATACCGTAACCATCTATCTCAATGACAAAAATCAAGAAGAATACGAGGAGTACGTTTTGGGCTTAAAGCCAAAAAGAATCATTTTTAATCCTGGTGCTGAAAATCCAGCCTTTTCCATAAAAGCATCAAAAGCCGGTATCGAAACCATGAACGCTTGTACATTGGTGATGTTGAGTACGGGTCAGTATTAAGAATGACAACTACACTAAAGGTGTAGTTAATGCAAAAACTAAATTAATAGCGAGCTCAAACTCCTGAGCTTTGTGACGTAGAGTGTGTAGCGGTTAAGATGTAGTTTGAAAAGAAAAATAAATCCCCCAATAATCCAACAATAACAAAGGATTGTGCTGCATTTTGCTTGGCTACAACATATTTGTCCGTTGCGGTAAAAAAATCAAGTGATGTAAGATTGATGTAGTATTTAGTCTCGTATTTCCCCCAATATTGTAGTACATTGAGATGAAGATTTGAGCTACCATTGATGATAATGACCTAAGTACTCATGTAATAGGTTGATTGTTTTTTTTTGTTTAGCTATTTATTAAAAACTAAATATTAATATGAAAGAATTTAAAAAACTAAGTTTTGCATCGAGTTTCATGCAATTCATGCTATTCATTGCAATTGGTTGTTTCGCGGTTTCTTGTGGAGACGACACAGAAGAGCCGGGAGGAACAACAGAACCTATCTCTAGTTTCCAATTTGAAATTAGTGATACAGACTGGAGAGTAGTATCATTCAGTAATTTCTCTACTAACGCAACATCTTACGACTGGGATTTTGGAGACGGTAACAGCTCTACAGATGAATCTCCTACTCATACGTACACAGCTGGTGGTACTTATGAAGTTATCCTAACTGCAAGTGATGCAACTGCTTCAAAAAGTTCTTCTAAAACAATTACTGTTTCTGATCCTAATGAAGCAATTAAAGCTCTTACAGGTGAGGTTTCTAAAACATGGAAATTGTATAGAGAGGGTGTATCTATGTCTTTAGGACCTGATGCGGATAATCCTGCACAATGGTGGGCTGGTCTTTCTAATGATGGATCTAGACCATGTGCATACGAACAAGAATTTACTTTCCATTTAGATGGAACATATGAGTTTAACGATGCTGGTATGTTTTGGGCTGAGTTTGGAGTATTTAATAATGTTGCTGGATGTGATCAAAATGTAACTAACGAAGCATGTATAGATGCTACTGCTGCTAACATGGTCAATGCATGTGGTGACGACGTAAGTGCTTGGTTATCAGGAACACACTCTTTTGTGTATGATCCTTCTACTTCATCATTAACACTTAATGGAAATGGAGCATGGATCGGTATTCCTAAATTGGCAACTTCTGGAGAAACACTTGTACCTGAATCATCAGTAACTACAAGAGTGTCATTCCAAGAATTTACAGGATATGATATCATGCTTGTAGAATTTATATACGACGGAGTATACTGGCCTATTACATATGCGAGCTACTCTGATCCTAGTTTAGAGCCAGATGTGGAAACTGAAGCAGAAGAGTTTGGTGAAGATCTAGATGACATCTCTCCTACTGAGCTTTCTAGAACGTTCTCTGATAGTACAGATTTTGTATTATTAGATCCTATCGCTTCTGGTTCTCTAATATTTGAAAATGTTGAAAATCCTGATGGATCTGGAACATTTGTAGGTCAATTTGACAGAATAGCAGCAGACTTTCAAGAGCTACAAATGCAAACTGCTCCTACTAAGAATGACATCAATTTTGAGAACATGACAACTATTAGCTTAGATGTTTACCTTCCTAGCACAAATGATTATTCTTCTACTTTGACTAAGAATATCGTTATTGGATTTGGTGATGTTAGTAAAACTGAACAGTGGTGGACGAGTATCGTTCAGTATGAAGCAGTAGCGGACGATCTAGGTTTAACTGAAGATACATGGCATACAATTACATTTGATCTATCTAGTCCTAGTTTCTCTTCTAACGCAGGTGAAACTCCTTTTGATAGAAATGATTTAGATATGGTTTACATCGGTATCGGTGGAAGTGGACATCCAGTTCCTGGTACTTTCTATGTAAGAAACTTTGTAATAAACTAATATACTTCCAAACTATTGCCAAGCCTTTAAATTTAAAGGCTTGGCAATTTTCTTAACTATTTTTCTAAACTATCCTGTCTATGGTAATGAGTAACAAGCTTTCAGCCACTCTTTGGATGTTTTTCTTTTCCACTCTATGCTTAATCAGTTGTGG
>CALDEN010000412.1 GCA_937942405.1 uncultured Saprospiraceae bacterium | reverse complement strand
TTGTATTGTCTACAGGATACATCGTTATCCCGCCGTTAAGTTCTGGAGCATTATCATCGATTACTACAAACTTAGTTACATGGTTTACCTCTTCTTTATTACACCAATTTATAACGTGGTAATTTCTCAAAACTTTTCTACAGGCTCCATCTTCAAACCAAAAGTCTTGGTCTTCATGAGACCATCCCACTAGATCACATGCTCCTTCACCCCATTGTGGTTGTTGTGGTTCTGGAATACTATTGCATACAATCGTCCGATCTTGCTGAAAGCTAACGGCATCTACATCAAAGTTAGACCCACTGTCTAAGATTGTAATTGTCTGCGTACAGCAGGCTGGAGTTTGATTACCACCAGCTTGAGGAACTGTACAATATATAGCTTGAATGATTCCAAGTCCACATTCATTTGTTTGATCTATTTCAGTCAAAACTGTAGCTACAGGAATTCCATTATTATATGCAGAAACAGGTCCGGACATTGCCTGCCAATCCCAACCACATTCTATTTCTAGATCGGCAGGACAATTTATTACTGGTGATATTTTTTCACTATGAGAATCATCAATCCGAGATTCAGAAAATAAATCTATAGTTGATGATAGGAGTATGCATAAGCATATCAAATGTCTAATCTGGAAATTATACATTTTGGATTGAGTTTAGGTTCTAATAATTCGTCAGCAATAAATATAGGACCTATTGTTGGGAATAATGGATCATGTAGGACATTTAACTGTTATGTCAAATGAGCAGAGCGGAATGAGACCTGCCTTCCGGTAGGCAGAGATCTTCAGTTTTAAAATCATCCTGATGATTTAAGTTGCGTAAACTTTCTTTACAAATGACTACTAATTAATGACAGCATATCTCATGTTCTGAAGATATCCTACCATAGGCAGGCTACTTCTAGTCGAAATGAAAAAAAATAAAAAAAGACCTGAGTTAAGTACTCAAGTCTTTTTCATTTTATTTTATTACTTGCTGCAACTGATGTTGCAGTTAATTTAATTCGCATTGACATTTAGTCAATACGATCAGCCTGCGGCTGACCTTAAATTAACCACCGAAATCATCGAAAGCTACGTTTTCTTCTGGAATACCCCAATCGTCAGCCATTTTTAATACACACTGATTCATAATCGGAGGTCCACAGAAATACAATTCTAGATCTTCAGGTGCTTCATGCTTACTTAGATACTCATCGATTACTACCTGATGCACATATCCTTTAAATCCATCACCATTGGGATCATCAATGTCATTTTTAAGTACCCAGTTATCCTCTTCTAAAGGATTATCCAGAGCTACTGCAAAACGGAAGTTAGGGAACATTTTTTCTATTTCTCTAAACTCCTCTACGTAGAATAACTCTTGCTTAGTTCTACCCCCGTAAAAGAAAGTTACTTTTCTACCCGTCTTTAAGGTATGGAATAAGTGATATAGATGTGATCTCATCGGTGCCATTCCTGCTCCTCCACCTACATACAACATTTCGTTCTGTGTAGGTTTAATAAAGAACTCTCCGTAAGGACCTGATATCGTTACTTTATCTCCTGGCTTACATCCAAACACATATGATGAACATACACCTGGGTTCACATCCATCCAGCCTCCTTTGGCTCTATCAAATGGTGGTGTCGCAATCCTAATCGTCAATGAAACAATGTTACCCTCTGCTGGGTGATTACTCATCGAGTAGGCTCTAAATACCTCTTCGTCATTGACCATTTTAAGATCCCATAATTTGAACTGATCCCAGTCCTTTTGGAATTTATCTGGTGTGTCATGATACTTAGGATGTGCCGTAATATCCATGTCTTTATAGTCCACAGTTATCTTAGGTACATCGATTTGTATATATCCCCCTGCTTCGAAATCTAGATTTTCGCCTTCAGGCAATTTTACAATAAATTCTTTTATGAACGTCGCTACGTTATAGTTAGAGATTACCTCACACTCCCACTTCTTAATCCCGAATATCTCTTCTGGGATTCTGATTTCCATGTCCTCTCTCACCTTTACCTGACAAGCTAGACGCTTATTTTCAGCAGCTTCTTTTCTAGTTAAGTGGTTCATCTCAGTAGCGAGAACGTCTCCCCCACCTGCATCTATATGACACTCACACATCGCACAAGTACCTCCTCCTCCACATGCAGAAGGTAAGAATATACTCTGAGCCGATAGAGCTTGAAGTAATGTCTGTCCTGGTTGTACAACCATCGGATTTTCGGCATCTCCGTTAACTACGATTTTTACTTCGCCTTGAGGCAAAAGTTGTTTTCTCGCATATATCAACATTACAGATAATAATAAAATCACTGAAACGAAAACTATCAAGGCTGCAAGAACAGGATGTATTGCTAATAATACTATCATCGTTATCTTTTATTCTAGCTTAGTTAAAATGAAACAAAATCGATTCCCATCAATCCCATAAAGGCCATTCCCATCATTCCTGTAAGTAGGAATGCCATTCCTAATCCTCTCATAGGACCAGGTACATCAGAGTATCTTATTTTTTCTCTTATGGCTGCAATAGCGATAATCGCTAAAAACCATCCAAATCCACCTCCTAGTCCGAAGGCCAATGATTCAGAGAAGTTATACTCCTTAGCAACCATAAATAGGGATCCACCGAGGATCGCACAGTTTACGGTAATCAGAGGTAAGAAGATACCCAATGAATTATATAATGCCGGCGAAAACTTCTCTACGATCATCTCTACTAATTGTACCATAGAGGCTATTACTGCTATAAACAGTATCAATCGTAAAAAGGTTAAGTCTGTCTGAAACAGTCCGCTTTCTCCTAATAAATAGTTTTCTATCATCCAGTTTATAGGCATCGTAATACCTAGTACAAAGATGACTGCGAGTCCTAAACCGAAAGCGGTCTTTACGGTCTTAGAAACTGCTAAGTATGAACACATTCCTAAGAAGTAGGCTAAGGCCAAATTTTCTACGAATGCTGATTTTACAAATATATTTGCTAATTCTCCCATTTCTTTTGTTTGTTTATTTCGGTTAAGAAATGTCTACTAATTTAGGATTCCATGCTCTGTGCACCCATATCAAAATAGCGATCACAAACATCGCTGACGGGAATAATACCATCAAACCATTGTTTGCATACCATCCTAGTAACCAGCT
>CALDEN010000411.1 GCA_937942405.1 uncultured Saprospiraceae bacterium | reverse complement strand
CACAATAGATCCTGTAACTGGGATGATATCAGGAGTGCCTAACATAAATGGTCAATACGTAGTAGGGGTTTGTGCTAGAGAGATTTTTAATGGAGAGATAATGAGTGTGATACGGCGAGATTTTCAGTTTAATGTAACTACATGTGATATTGCGGTTACCGCTCAGATAGAGCCTCAAGGAGATGCTATGGTAGAAGGAATAGAACAAGTTGTAGATGGAGTGATGGTAGATGTACCTACAATTACCTCTTGTGGTAAAGAGGATATTGAATTTGAACATGTAGGACCATCTGAAGACATAGAAACATATTTGTGGATTGCCGACTTTAAAAATGGCAATATAGGAACGGCTGATACAAAGTCTACCACCTTTACTTTTCCTGGTCCAGGAGATTATTCTGTTTTATTGGTGACAAACGAGTCATTAGAATGTGAGGCGAGAGATAGCTTTCCTGTAAGAATATTCCCAGATCTGTATCCAGATTTTACATTTGATTATGATACCTGTGTGGCAGGTGCAGTGGTTTTTGAAGATTTCAGCACTTTGGAATGGACTAATCAGACGATTCAAAACTGGCAATGGGATTTTGACGGGTTTGGAACCTCTAATCTTGAAAACCCCAATTTTAATTTTAATGAGCCGGGAAGCCATGCGGTAAATTTGACCATAACGGACCAAAATAATTGTTCTAGTGATGTTACAAAGATTGTGGATTATTATCCAGCACCGCCTATACTTATTGTTCAAATCAATACATTCACTGGATGTGCTCCAGCAAGTATTTTCTTCAATAATTTATCTACTCCGATCGATTCTACCTACGATGTATTTTGGGAGTTCGGTGATGGCAATACGAGTACAGAAATCAGTCCTACCCATTTATATGAAGAAGTAGGGAAGTACGATGTCTCTCTTAAAGTCACCTCACCGATCGGTTGTGAGATAGATACCTTTTCTAGTGAGTTGATTACTGTCGTGGAAAAACCAATGGCTGATTTTGATTTTTCTCCTGAAGAACCCAGTGTTTTTAATCCAACCGTAAATTTCATCGATTTATCTCAAGATGCTGTTTCCTGGGAATGGGACTTTATGGAAAGTTTTTCTGTCGAGCAGAATCCTACTTATACCTTCAGAGATACAGGGGTGTACAATGTAAACCTCGTAGTGAGACATATGTCAGGCTGTACCGATACCATGACGAGGGTCATCGATATACGGCCGATAGTAACATTCCACATGCCCAATGCATTTACACCTAATGGAGATGCTTCTAATGATATTCTGATCGGTAATGGATTTTTTGAAGATATGAGTGATTTTAATTTCACAATATGGAATAGATGGGGGGAGAAGGTATTTGAATCAAATGATCCGTATAAAGGATGGGATGGAACAAAGAATAATAATGGACAAAATTCGCCGATGGGAGTGTATGTGTATTCCATAACATATGTGGATCCTAGAGGTAAAAATCAGTCGCTTAGGGGTCAAGCGACATTAATAAGATAATTAAAACATATATATGTAGTAATTAATCTACATTATATGTATTTTTGCAGCCGCTTATAATGAAATCATGGATTTAATTAAATACGTACACGAACAAGTAACAGCTAATAAAGATTTTCCAGAATTTAACGCTGGAGATAATGTTGCAGTTAGCTATAAAATTGTCGAAGGTGCCAAGGAAAGAATACAAACCTTTAAAGGGGATGTAATACAGATTAAAGGATCTGGCTCTACTAAAACATTCACAGTTAGAAAGATGTCTAGCGGTGTAGGAGTAGAAAGAATCTTCCCATTCTCAACGCCTAACTTGATGGAAATCAAAGTTTTAAAAAGAGGTAAAGTAAGAAGAGCAAAGCTGTTCTACTTGAGAGGATTGAAAGGAAAGAAAGCAAAGATCAAAGAAAGAAACAGATAATAAACACATTTATTGTAAAAAGCCTCGATTGTAACAAATCGGGGCTTTTTTGTTTCATATATTTGGGTTCTAACCAGTCAATGATATGAGAAGTTTAGTGCTTACCATCTTTCTATTAAGTCTCCTCAGTTGTAAAAGTGAGCCAGTTGTACATTACTCAAGTGATCAGGTACATGGTTACTGGGAAGTCTTTAAGGCCAAACGGAATAAAAAAGTAACCAATACACTTAATGGGGCATGGGTCAAAATTTTAGGAAATGAAATGATGGATAATTTCTTTTCTAACGAGACGGCCTATGAATTTAAAGTGGAAGGAAATACCATAACACATCTCACTAATCCTCAAAGAGACTTTACGATAGAGTATTTGACGAAGGATACGATGATACTGAGTACAATTCATAATGAGTTTAGATTTGATTTTGAATTCAAAAAAGTGGCAGATTAAATGAGGTCATTAGGACTTATTCTTTCTTTGTTGCTGTCACTAAATTTATCTGCATTAGATGTAAGTATAGATCATGCAAGCTTTAGCACCTCAGATAAGAGCTATGTAGAGCTTTATTTTCATTATGTGGCGAGTACCTTAGAACATGAGACTATTCCCGCTCAAGGCCTTCAGGCGAGGGTAGCAAGCACGATTCTTATTAAACGTAATGACGAGATCGTCCAGTTTGATAAATTCGAACTATCAGGCCCTATAAATGAGCGTAAAAAGGACTTTCAAGATATAAAACGCTTTTTCCTGGAGCCAGGAAAATATGTGATTTCTGTGGAGATCATAGATCAGCATAACAAGCTCAGTATTTATAATTCCAACATAGATATTGAGGTATCAGGTATAGTGGAAGGGATCCGTTTATCTGACATTCAGTATATGGCTTCCATAAAAAAATCAGATGCTGAGTCAAAATTGAGTAAGCAAGGTATCCAATTTGAAATTTTGCCTTTTGATTACTTAAATAGTAAGTTTGAAATGCTTCATTTCTACACTGAAGTCTATCGCGGGAGCTCTATCGAGGATCTTTATTTGGAATACGGAATTTACTCGGGTTACGCAGGACAAGAGGAAAAATTGGTTTCCAAAGGAACGAAGAGGATCGGTAAAGAAGCTATCGTACCCATGCTCAAATCTGTAGATATCGCGGATCTTCCTTCCGGAAATTATCATTTAAAAGTAGATGTCATTAATAGAGCAAAAGAAATTTTGGCTTCAGCCAATAAAAACTTCCAAAGAAATAATCCAACCGTAGATATAGAAATATTGCAGGAATCAGATGATGGTTTTGAGGTAAGCTTTGTACACACCATACCCAAAGATCGATTGGATTATTATTTAAAAGCTCACATACCAGTGGTCACTAGTGCCGCTCTATCCGGTCTTAATGAGGTGCTAAAGCGAGGTTCAGATCGCAATAAAAGATACTTTATCTACCGTCATTGGTCTACTAAAAGTAAAGAGCATTCGGCAGCTTTGTTTGAAAAATATATGGAAGTGGCAGGTGCCATCGACAAAATGTACAATTCGGGTTTTGGCTATGGATTTGAGACGGATCGAGGATACATTTATTTGAAATACGGGAGACCTACACAGAGTATAGCCGTGGATGACGAGATCTCAGCTCCTCCGTATGAGATCTGGGCCTACGATCGTATTCCGGAGACTGGACAAAATAATGTAAAGTTTATTTTCTATAATCCTAACTTGGCTCATAATGGCTTCAAGCTGCTGCACTCTACTTGTAGAGGAGAAAATTTTAATCCAGCATGGGAGATAGAACTATATAGGGATGCAGTGACAGAAGATAATGGCTCTACGATAGATGCCACCTCTGTAAAAGATAACTTTAACCGCAATGCCCGACGACTATTTAACGATCTCTAGAGCTTAAAAAATTTCTTGGTGTTTTTGGTGTTATCAGAAATTACGGAGAAATAGTACAGTCCAGAGCTCAAGCCATTAAGGTCTATCTTGTAACAATCTTCTTCATTTTGGTCCAGGATTCTGATCAGTTGTCCTGAAGTATTGTAGACGGCTAGTTCATAATCTTCAGAGTCAGGGTTGGAAATTTGTGCGACCAATGTATTTGTCAAAGGGCCCGGAGAAAAGCTACATATTGAAAGTTGGCTATTTTCATTTCCTGATTTAGCATCAAAATCTAAGATTCCATTACAAGCAGCTTCGATGTCTAGAATTCCACCAGATACGGTATTTGTGCTGAACGTGTTAGTCAGAATTACGGTATTCAGAATGATGTCTTTTATCGTCGAAGCCAGAATCTGAGGAGAGCATCGAGAGTTGATGATATCAGAGTCTAGAGAATAGATCAGGCCTATAGCTCCAGCCAGCATCGGAGTGGCTGATGAGGTACCCGAGAAGGCTCTATACGTATCATTAATATTAGTAGTGTAGCCGAGATCTCCGGGTGCTACGATATCGATACTCGTACTTCCAAATCCAGCGTCCAAAATATTATTTCCGTCCGTCGTCGTAACAGCTATGAGGTATTGAGACGGGCAGGTGGTCGGCATATCGCCGACTTCATCCACATTTACGGGATTGTTATTAGTGGCACCTACACTCAATATCCCTTCAGAACCGAGCAAATCATAAATTTCACACCATATGGGAAAGTCTTCTGCAAACTGATTGTTAAGACCAAAAGAGGCATTTGTAGCGACTACAAATGAGCCTTCCTGCCCGAGACTGCTGTTGTATCTTCTTCTTTGGTTTAAGATATAGGAATAGCCTTCCAATATCTGTTCTACTGTACCATTCGACGAGATAGTCATTACTTTTATATCCCAGTTGATGCCTGAGACACCTATGTCATTGTTCCCTTTAGCACCTATGGTTCCGACTACAGAGCTACCGTGTGGCAGCTTCACATGACCATCAGAATCTGTTCCACATCTGATACCGTAGATGTCATCTATATATCCATTTCCATCATTATCTATACCATCTCCGTCTATCTCTTGCGTATTTACCCAAAGATTGTCAACGAGGTCTTCGTGATTTACATCAAAACCATCGTCGATTACTGCCA
Source organism: uncultured Saprospiraceae bacterium (assembly GCA_937942405.1). GTDB lineage: Bacteria > Bacteroidota > Bacteroidia > Chitinophagales > Saprospiraceae > JAHDHU01. The sequence goes on along the minus strand of CALDEN010000411.1, from coordinate 299 downwards.
CCACGATTTCTCGCCCATCTCTAGTAGTACCCCCTGTAGTAAGATTCCATGCATCCTCGACATTCATTAATTCAAATGCAAACTGCTCAGAAAATAATTGATCATTGGGTCTGTTGCGATTTTCCGTAATGTAGTTGTTCATCACATATTTCACTCCATTCAGTGCTTTCCACTTTGTACTTTCTAAGGCCAAGTTTACTTGATCTTTATAGGTGATCTTGTAAATATTTTCAGATTTCAGAATAGTCTTTACGTCATAAGACTCGGATAAGACTCGCTGATTTATGTGTAAAGCTTCT
>CALDEN010000410.1 GCA_937942405.1 uncultured Saprospiraceae bacterium | reverse complement strand
CGTCTTGTTCTCCATCAAAAGTATAGGCATAGTAGCTTACAGTATTGAATGAATCCTTTAGGGCCATGAATGATCGAGTATGATATGCTGCTCCTATACGTAAGGATTTATTGATGATATAGGTAGCTCCGACACTCATTTTGACTCCGATACCTGTAGTTCTCAAATTCTCGGAGAAGGTAAGTGCATCGAAGGTTTCTATTTCGTCATTAAGATCTCTTTCTTGATATATTTTAGATTCTTCAAAATTGATAAAAGGGACACCTAGTGTTGCACCTACATTTAGTTTCCTTTTATAATTTCCTCCCCATCCTACAACGAACTCATTGATGCCTCCTTTGCGATCTACAGTTTGTTCTTTATTTACCTGAGTAGTGTATGGATTGAAATCTGCTAGGTAGATATTCTGATCATCTGGTTCATAGATAGCTCCTACTTCATAAGCGAGCCCTATTTCAAAATCATCCAATTCATTTGGGCTTAAGCCATTGGCTTTTTCTAAGTATCTCCCGACGATAGAGCCTTCTGTTTTTCCTTCAAAAGTAAATTGGGCATTGAAATTTGCGAGGCGATTGTACCCAAAGGTTAGGCTAGAAGTTTCCCAGTTAGATGACATGGGTGATGAGGCAAATACAATTGCAGCATTGGCCAGATTTACTTTGGCATCAAATTCATTGGTGCTGGGTCCGTCTAAGAGTGTTGTATTCGCATTTGTAAATGTTGCACCAGGAGAGATGGTAAATTCAGATAACCAGTAATTGCCGAGTGCGGATGGATTTATACTGACCCCTCCGTAGTCGCCTCCCATTGCTCCAAAAGATCCTCCTACTCCCACAACTCTAGCGGTGCCACCTGGTCGCTGCTGGCTGTATCTCAAAATATCAGTATAAATCTGTCCACTGACTTGTATGACTGAAAATAAAATAGCTATGCTTATTAAGAATATTCGCATGATGTATAAAGTTATTAGAAGTTAAAAATAAGACATAAAAAAAGGTGGATTACAACGAAGTCATCCACCTTTAATACATTTTTATTTAAAGTTTATCTACCTCCTCGTCTAGAACTTGATCTAGATGAGCTAGATCTTCCAGATGATCTCGAACTAGATCCAGAACTTCTTGCTGAAGAACTTCTATTATTGCTTCTGCTTCTATTGCTAGATGTAGATGTACTTCTTCTTTGATTATTACTACTTCTCGCTCTCGTACTTCTAGAAGAGTTATTGCTTCTAGATCTATTGTAAGATTCTCTTTTAGATCCAGTTGCATTACTTCTACTTCTGGTAGTTGTTCCTCTAGTCGATGTACTTGTAGCTCCTGTTCTAGCTGATCTAGTAGTGCTGCGAGTAGTGGATGCTTTTCTTTTCGAAGTCCTTCCGGTACCTCTGTATGATTCGTTTGTATATCTAGTTCCTAGTCTTGGAGATACTCTTCTACCATTAGCACCTGTAGTGGCTGATCCATAGTTTCTCGAGCCATAGCTTGTGTTAGAGCGAGATCCACCAGTATTTACTCTTGTACTAGTCGGATTCCCGAAAATCCCAGGAGGACAACCGTTAGCAAATCCACCACCTCCGTAAGAGCCGTATCCACCGCCACCGGCGAAAGAACCGAATCCATTGTTGCTGCCATAACCATATCCATTACCGAATCCACTCCATCTGTTATCCCACCTATTCCATCTTCTATACGATGACCATGGGCTCCATCCTCTATTTCTTCTCCATGTATTGAATCCTCCGAAATTTACATAAATGTTCGTCCCTCCGTAAGAGTACGGATCGTATCGATTAAAGTAGTCAAAGCTGTTGTAGAAATATCTGTTTACATAGATAGGAGAGTAGTATCCTATAGAGTTAGATGCTCTTGCAAATCTTCTGATTCGAGAGGAGTACTCATAGTCATACTCTTCAAATTCATATTCCTCATCATCTTCGTAGTACTCGTCGTCATTATATTCCTCATCATCATACTCATCGTAGTCCTCATATAGCGGTCCATCTTCATCTGGATTGTAATAAAGCTGATCGAATTGAGCAAAACTTGGTGTACTCAAGGCAAACATTAAGAGCATACTTGCCAAAACGTTGAATAAGTTAATTTTCATAGCTGTTAATTTTAAAGATTAAACTAAAGCGACTCTCTCAAATCTATACATTGCAATTTATTACTTTTGCTGCAGTTTAACAGTTAAAAGAAATTTAAAAATTTCTCTTTTTAGTTAATTTGTATTAATTGATCTAGTTTGATCGCAGATACATCATTAAGACACAAAATCGGGCTCTAGGGTTCCGTTTTAGATGAGCATTTGGTTTTATTTAACTAAATGGAAAGATAAATTGGCTTAAAGCCAAATAAAATAGCAAATGGCAAAAGAAATAACACCTCGGGCAGAAGATTATTCTAAATGGTATAACGACATCGTAAAGAAAGCTGGACTTGCAGAAAGCTCTGCCGTAAGGGGATGTATGGTTATTAAACCACTGGGATTCGGAATATGGGAAAACATGAAATCCGTATTAGATGGAATGTTCAAAGAAACAGGTCATGTAAATGCCTACTTTCCTCTATTTATCCCTAAAAGTTTCTTGAGTAAAGAAGCGGATCATGTAGAAGGATTTGCAAAAGAATGTGCTGTGGTAACGCATCACCGGTTAATGAATAATCCAGATGGCCCTGGAGTAGTCGTAGATCCTACCGCAAAACTGGAAGAAGAACTGATCGTAAGACCTACTTCTGAGACGATTATCTGGAATACCTACAAGGACTGGATCAGCTCATACAGAGATTTACCATTACTGATAAATCAATGGGCCAATGTCGTAAGATGGGAGATGCGGACTCGACCTTTTTTAAGAACTGCAGAGTTTTTATGGCAGGAAGGACATACAGCTCATGCTACTCAGGCAGAAGCGATTGAGGAGGCTCGAATGATTCATGATCTCTATGCTAAGTTTGCAGAGGAGTACATGGCTATGCCGGTAATCCAAGGAGCTAAAACCGAGTCAGAACGATTTGCAGGAGCGATCGATACTTTTACCATAGAGGCATTAATGCAGGATGGTAAAGCCCTGCAAGCAGGAACTTCTCACTTTCTGGGTCAGAATTTTGCCAAAGCTTTTGATGTAAAATTCGCAACTACTGAAAATAAAGAAGAATATGTTTGGGCTACATCTTGGGGTGTATCTACTCGTCTAGTAGGTGGGCTGATTATGACACATTCTGATGATGAGGGCTTAGTTATTCCTCCAAAATTGGCTCCGACGCAAGTGGTGATCATACCGATACCTAAGCCAGATCCTGAGATCATGGAACATGCCGATCGGATAGCTGCGGAGTTAAAATCCTACGGTGTGAGAGTCAAAATAGATAAGGATGATAAAAAGCGTCCTGGATTTAAATTTGCTCAATACGAGATGGAAGGAGTTCCAGTGCGTATAGGTATAGGTAAACGAGATCTGGCAAATAATATCGTAGAAGTTGCCAGAAGGGATACTAAAACCAAGGAATCGATAGCTCTAGATAAAGTAGGAGAGCATGTCAGAGACTTGATGGATATCATTCAAAATAATCTTTTGGCTAGAGCCAAAGCATTTAGAACAGAACATACCACTACAGTCGATACTTATGAGGAATTTAAGGAGGTTCTAGCTGGTAAGGGAGGCTTTATAATTGCACACTGGGATGGAACTGCGGAGACGGAAGCAAAGATTAAGGAAGAGACGAAAGCGTCCATAAGATGTATTTCTAATGATGCGGTCGAGGAAGAAGGGAAATGTGTATACTCTGGTAAACCGAGTAGTCGAAGGGTAGTATTTGCAAAGGCCTATTAAGTATTAAGAGGGATTTCAGTTTATTATTTGTGAGAGTATAGCTTGAGGAGGAGCTTCGTTAGGTGTTTATGGGTATATGCAGAATTTTTACTGTATTTCCGTATATTCACTGGCTCAATCATTAAGTTCAGCTATTCATTTGTATTAACGCTGTCCGAATGTTAGCCAAAAAACTCATTTTAGCCATACTATTACCTTTTATTTTTGCCTCTATT
>CALDEN010000409.1 GCA_937942405.1 uncultured Saprospiraceae bacterium | reverse complement strand
CCCGAATCTAGCAGCTTGAAGTAGTTTTTAGAGTAGACTCCTTAAATAAAAAAACGAAACAAAAAACATCAAGTCGCCTTAAAGGCTTTGCTGCTCCGGCTTCCTGAATAAGTAGACGGGGCTTCGCTTCTTTTTCACTCGTACTTTCATATTTATCATCTCGACTGTAGGGAGAGATCATCAGGGTTTTGAAAACAAACTTCGTTTAGACTCATAGATCTTAAAACAAAGGCATACTTCTATACACAAAGATGCTGCGGCAAGCTCAACAAATGATGTGTGTTCAACTCATCCCCAAGCTCTACCAAGCTGCAGACGGGCTTCTTTTAAAAGGGAAGGGGGGCTATGAACGTTTAATGACCAACTTATTCATTAAAAAATCTGCTCTCATACCACCCTCCTAAAGAGAGTGAGATGCTCAATAGATGGGCTAACAAAAAAAGCCTCTCACAAATTAATGCAAGAGGCTTTCTGTATCTCGTACTTAATTAAAAGTATTACTTATTCAATATTTCGAGTAGTGTCGATCCGATTTCTGCTGGCGATTCTACAACGTGGATGCCGTTTTCTCTCATGATACGCATTTTGGCCTCAGCCGTATCATCCTCTCCTCCAATGATCGCACCTGCATGTCCCATTGTTCTTCCTTTAGGAGCAGTCTTACCGGCAATAAATCCGACAACTGGTTTCTTATTTCCAGTCTCAGAGATGTACTTAGCTGCAAGAGCTTCGTAATTACCTCCGATCTCACCTATCATTACGATGGCTTCTGTATCAGGATCGTTCATAAACATCTCTACTGCCTCCTTAGTAGGCGTTCCGATGATCGGATCTCCTCCGATACCGATTGCTGTAGATATACCTAATCCGGCCTTTACAACCTGGTCAGCAGCCTCATAAGTCAATGTACCAGACTTAGAAACGATACCTATATTTCCTTTTTTGAATACAAAACCAGGCATGATTCCTACTTTGGCCTCACCTGGAGTAATTACACCTGGACAGTTAGGTCCGATCAGTGTAACTCCTTCAAAATTGTTAATATATGCTCTTACTTTGACCATATCTTGGACTGGAATACCTTCAGTGATACAGATGATCACTTTAATCCCCGCTTCTGCAGCTTCCATAATGGCATCTGCTGCAAATTTTGGTGGTACAAATATGATCGTAGTATCCGCTTTGGCAGTATCTACTGCTTCTTTTACGGTATTAAATACTGGCTTGTCTAGATGCACTTGCCCTCCCTTTCCTGGAGTAACACCACCTACGATGTTTGTGCCATACTCGATCATCTGACCAGCATGAAAAGAACCTTCCTTACCGGTAAATCCTTGAACTATAATGTTAGAATGTTGGTTAACAAGAACACTCATAAGCTATTTATTTTTTTTTAGGTTCTATTACAAAAATATCTTCGTTAGGAGCCCCAAATTTATACTTCTCTCGGGCCAATTTCTCTATATTATCTGCTAAATCTTTTTCCTCTTCCTTTATCTCTTCCAATTTTACTTGATAATCGGTAATCTCATTTTCGAGTTTATCGATCGCTCTACTCATTTTACGCTGTTCTAACAAGTTATTGTTGTCAAAAAAGCATACCCACAACACAAAGGCAAAAAATGCCATTGCATACTTATTGAAAAACCAAGTTCTAAATTTACTCTCGTAAGTGGGAGCAGTTTTAGATTTTTTGGGGGACATATTATAAATTTTTATAATATAAAGATAGCATTTTATCGCGATGCTTACTAGTCTTCTAGCCCATTATCGACTTTCCTGGATAGAACGCACTACTTCCTAGTTCCTCTTCTATTCTGATCAGTTGATTATACTTTGCTATTCTATCACTTCTAGATGCAGATCCCGTCTTTATCTGTCCTGTATTTAGAGCAACAGCTAGATCTGCTATCGTAGTATCTTCTGTCTCTCCAGATCGGTGACTCATTACACTAGTATAACCGTTTCTATGAGCCATGTTGACAGCATCGATCGTTTCTGTAAGACTTCCTATCTGATTTACTTTGATCAGAATAGAGTTGGCCGCCTCTAGATCGATTCCTTTTTGCAGTCTTTTGGTATTGGTTACAAATAAGTCATCACCGACGATCTGACATCTATTGCCTACCTCTTTTACCATATTAACCCATCCATCCCAGTCGTCCTCGTCTAATCCATCTTCGATAGAAAAAATCGGATAATTATCTATCCACTCTTTCCAGTATCCTACCATGTCTGAAGAGCTCAATTTATCTCCTGTAGATGAAGCAAAATGATATACTTTTTCCTCACTATTGTAAAATTCTGATGCCGCAGCATCCATCGCAATCATGATATCATCACCTGGTTTATATCCTGCTGATTCGATAGATTTCATTACGATATCGATCGCTTCTTTGTTAGATTTAATGTTAGGTGCAAACCCTCCTTCGTCCCCTACATTGGTGGAATATCCCTTGCTCTTGAGAACTGCTTTGAGGTTATGAAAAACTTCTACTCCCATTCTCAATCCTTCAGAAAATGTATCAGCACCCACTGGCATGATCATAAACTCCTGAAAATCAATACTATTGTCTGCATGTGATCCTCCATTAAGGATATTCATCATCGGTACTGGAAGGATGTGAGCATTGACTCCACCTACATATCTATATAATGGCTGGTCTGTTTCTGCTGCTGCTGCTTTGGCTACAGCCAAAGAAACTCCCAATATGGCGTTAGCACCAAGCTTTGCTTTATTATCTGTTCCATCCAATTCTAGCATGGTCTCATCGATGTACTTCTGATCTGTGACGTCCTCTCCTATTAAAGCTTCTCTTATGATCTCTTCAACATTACTACAGGCTTTTAAAACACCTTTACCCATGTAACGAGTCTTCTCACCGTCTCTCAACTCTACTGCTTCATACTTACCTGTCGAAGCTCCTGATGGAACTGCAGCTCTACCTACATACCCCTCTTCAGTTAATACTTCCACTTCTACGGTTGGATTTCCTCTCGAGTCTAAAATTTCTCTTGCGATTATATCGATTATTTCACTCATACTATTATTTATATTCTATGCTTCTTTAATTAATTTAATAAAGTCATCAAACAAGTAGCGAGAATCATGTGGGCCTGGATTAGCCTCTGGATGAAACTGAACTGAAAATGCTTTTTTATTTGCTGTTCTGATTCCCTCAATCGTATCGTCATTGAGGTTCATGTGTGTTATTTCTATTTGATCTGATTTAGCCCTAACTACTTCAGGATCTACACCGAATCCATGATTCTGAGTCGTAATTTCACAAAATCCTGTTAATATATTTTTAACTGGATGATTTATACCACGGTGACCGTGATGCATCTTATATGTAGGCACATCTAAAGCTCTTGCCAAAATCTGATGACCTAGACAAATACCGAACATCGGTTTATCCGTTTTCAGCAATTCTTTAACTGTAGCTACGGCGTAATCCATAGGAGCTGGATCACCAGGTCCGTTGGATAAAAAATAGCCATCTGGATTGAAAGCATTCAACTCCTCGATTCCTGTCTTAGCTGGAAATACTTTTAAATAGGCACCTCTCTCTACGAGACAATTAAGAATGTTTTGTTTAGTACCGAAATCTAAAACAGAGATTCTTATCTCACTATTTTCATCACCTAGTGTATAGGCTTCAGTCGTACTTACCTTAGATGCCAATTCTAAACCTTCCATAGAAGGAACTTCTGCAAGCATTTTTGCCAGTTCCTCTTTATCCATAATCTCGGAGGAGATTATACAATTCATCGCTCCTTTATCTCTAACTTGTCTTACGAGCATACGGGTATCTATGCCATGAATACAAGTAATATTTTGTTTTTGGAAATAATCTTCGATAGCTGTGTCAGCCATGGATCGCGAATACTTATTTGTGAAATTCTTACAGATTAATCCTGATATCTGCACTTTCTCAGATTCGTTATCTTGCTCTTTTGTACCATAGTTACCTATGTGAGCATTAGTCGTTAGTAAAACCTGACCAAAGTATGACGGATCTGTGAAAACCTCTTGGTAACCAGTCATGCCGGTATTAAAGCAAATCTCACCTGTAGCTGTCCCAACCTTACCTGCTGCTTTTCCAACAAAAAAGCTTCCATCGGCTAAAAGTAAACAGGCTTTATTTTCTTTCTCGGAAGTACTCATTATACATATTTATATGTGAGGCAAAGATACTATTATCTATAAAACAAAGAAGGCGATACCGTATTACGATATCGCCTTTATTAGATTTTTTTTCTATTGAAGAAAATTATTCCTCTTCTCCTGATGCAGCTATAGGAGCAACAGGTGCTGCTGCAGCTTTTGCTTTGTTACCACCTCTTCTTCTTGTCTTCTTTTTAGCACCCCCGGTACTTTCTTGTCCGTTGTATACAGTATTGAAATCTACAAATTCGATCATTGCCATTTCAGCACCATCACCTAGTCTGAAACCTGTTCTGATGATACGTAAATATCCACCTGGTCTTGTAGCTACTTTGTCAGAGATCACATTAAAAAGTTCTTTTATAGCCTCTTTATTCTGAAGATAACTAAAAACCACTCTTTGACTATGACCTGTCTTAGTCTTAGATTTTGTTACTAAAGGCTCAAGAAACTTTCTCAATGCTTTGGCTTTTGCCAAAGTAGTATTGATTCTTTTGTGCTCAATAAGTGCAATAGATAGGTTTCTAAGTAGTGCCTCTCTGTGCCCTTTCTTTCTTCCTAAATGGTTGAATTTTTTACCGTGTCTCATTTTTAATTTATTTTCTTCGTATCACTGAGCCATTCGATCCATCCAAAGAACGATGAAGATCCGCTCGGTATATACAGTTAGTTAATTATAGACTAATCTTCGTCTAATTTATATTTTGATAGGTCCATTCCGAAAGTCAATCCTTTCTGAACCAATAATTCTTCAATCTCTACTAATGACTTCTTACCAAAGTTTCTGAACTTCAATAACTCGTGCGTATCATACTTAACCATCTCACCTAAAGAATTAATCTTTGCTGCTTTAAGACAGTTGTAAGCTCTTACAGAAAGATCCAAATCTTCTAATGAAGTCTTGAGTAACTTTCTCATATGTAAGATGTGCTCATCTACGATGTTATCCTCTCTTCCAGATGCATCATCAAATGTGATGTTTTCATCTGTGATCAACATTAAATGCTGAATAAGAATTCTAGATGCTTCCTTTACCGCTTCTTCAGGATGGATCGTACCATCTGTCTGAACATCAATAGTGAGTTTCTCGTAATCCGTTTTTTGCCCTACCCTTGTATTCTCCACATGGTAAGCCACCTTTTTTATCGGAGTATAGATCGCATCTATAGGTATTACTCCTATACTTGCGTCTTTTGGTTTATTTTCGTCAGAAGGAACATATCCCCTTCCTTTTGTAACTGTCAGCTCAACTTCCAATGTTACAGAAGTATCAAAATGACATATTACTAAATCTGGATTCATCACTTTAAACACATTAGTATGAGCTTCTATATCTCCAGCGACGAATGTATCTTTTCCAGAAATAGTGATATACACTTTCTCCTCATCAGTTGTATCCTCAGGCATTAAAGGTTTGATCCTTACCTGCTTCATATTTAAGATGATATCCACTACATCTTCCACAACTCCTTTTATCGTAGAAAATTCGTGATCTACACCAGCAATTCTAATTGCAGAAATTGCAGTACCTTCTAAAGAAGAAAGCAATACTCTTCTTAATGAATTCCCTATAGTTTGTCCAAAACCAGGTTCCAATGGTTTAAATTCAAACACACCTTCGAAATCACTTGACTTCTGAAGAATAATTTTATTTGGTTTCTGAAAATTTAGAATACTCATTAATCTGTATTTTAAAATTGTTCAATAAGCTGAAAGCCCAAGAATGAATAAAAAGAATGATTCTGATTACTTAGAGTAAAGTTCCACAATCAACTGCTCATTGATTTTTTCTGGAATTGCATCTCTCTGTGGATATTCTAGGAAACTACCTTCCTGTCTTTCAGGATTCCACTGTAACCAACCCCAGCTAGAAACTGCTGATTTGTTTGCAATAGAATTTGTAATTACCTCAAGATTTTTAGACTTTCCTCTTACAGAAACTACATCTCCTGGTCTTAAAGCGTAAGAAGGAATGTTAGTCACTACCCCGTTTACAAGAATATGCTTATGTGAGACTAGTTGTCTCGCAGCACTCCTTGTAGGAGCTATTCCTAGACGGAATACAGTGTTATCTAAACGTGATTCTAAAAACTGAATAAGAACCTCACCTGTTACTCCACCTTTTGCAGATGCTTTAACAAAAAGATTTCTAAACTGTCTTTCTAAAAGCCCGTACGTATACTTTGCTTTTTGTTTTTCCATTAACTGCAACTTGTAATCAGAAGCTTGCTTTCTTCTTCTTGTATTACCGTGCTGTCCAGGTGGATATTTTCTTTTGTCAAACGCTTTATCAAATCCAAATAAGGATTCACCGAATGCTCTTGATTTCTTAGTCTTTGGTCCAGTATATCTTGCCATTGATTCTTCTTTTGAGGGAGATTAAACTCTTCTTTTCTTAGGAGGTCTACATCCATTATGAGGAATAGGGGTAACATCTCTGATACGGCTCACTTTGATACCCGCACCATCGATTGCTCTGATTGCAGCTTCTCTACCTGCACCAGGTCCTTTTACATAAACCTCTACGGTTCTAAGACCAGCGTCATGAGCTTTCCCAGCAGCATCTGCAGCTGCGATTTGAGCAGCATAAGGAGTATTCTTTTTAGAACCTCTAAATCCTGACTTACCTGCAGAGCCCCAAGAGATCACATGTCCTTTCTTATTTGTAAGAGAGATAATGATATTATTGAAACTTGCTTTGATGTATGCAAAACCTTCTGGTTCTACTACAACCTTTCCTTTTTTCTTTACTTTAGCCATCTATCTATTATTTAGTAGCTTTTTTCTTGTTAGCGACTGTTTTCTTCTTTCCTTTTCTCGTACGAGCATTATTTTTGGTTCCTTGTCCTCTACAAGGAAGTCCTTTTCTATGTCGTATACCTCTATAACATCCAATATCCATCAACCTTTTAATGTTAGTCTGAACTTCAGATCTTAATTCTCCTTCTACTTTAAAGTCGTTTTGAAGCATCTTGGCGATAAACTTAATGTTATCATCAGTCCATTCAGAAACTTTAGTGTTGTGATCGATACCAGCAGAATCTAGAATCTCACCTGCTCTACTTCTACCTACACCGTAGATATAAGTAAGACCAATTACTCCTCTTTTATTCTTGGGTAAATCGTTACCAGCTAATCTTGCCATCTGTTAACCTTGTCTTTGTTTGAACCTAGGGTTCTTTTTGTTAATAACATAAAGCTTCCCCTTTCTGCGAACGATCTTACAATCTACAGATCTCTTTTTTATGGAGGCTCTTACTTTCATTTCTCTGTATTATAGTTACTGAAATTATTCTTATTTATACCTGTATGTTATCCTTCCTCTCGTCAAATCGTAAGGCGACATTTCAACAGCTACTTTGTCTCCAGGTAATATTCGAATGTAATTCATTCTCATCTTTCCGGAGATGGTTGCTACTATCACGTGACCGTTTTCGAGCGTTACTCTAAACATCGCATTTGATAATGCTTCCTGAATAATTCCGTCTTGTTTAATTAATTCTTGTTTTGCCATAGTCAAACGGAGTGCAAATATCTATCTTTTTAGTGATATTTCCATCAAATGAGGATTATTTTTTATTACTTCAATAATTCCATCATGATTAGATAAAATATCTGCTTTTTCTTTACCAACTGCTACAGTATGCTCAAAGTGAGCTGATGGTTTCTTATCACGTGTGATAATAGTCCATCCATCGTCTGATTGCCTGACCGCTTTAGTTCCCATATTAACCATAGGCTCTATTGCAATCACTAAGCCTTCTTTTAAAAGGGCTCCTCTTCCACGACTACCATAATTAGGTACCTCTGGAGACTCGTGCAAATTCTTACCTACACCATGTCCCACTAACTCTCGTACTACACCATATCCATGTACCTTTTCAGCATATTGCTGTACGGCATAACCAATATCCCCTATTCTCTTCCCCGCTATCGCCTGGTCGATGCCTTTATAAAGTGACTCATTTGTCACTGATAATAATTCTAATTCTTCTTCAGATGCTCCTTCTAATGCATATGTAAAAGCTGAATCTCCGTAGAACTCATTCATATATGTTCCACAGTCAACACTTACTATGTCCCCTTCTTTAAACTCTACATCAGTAGGTATTCCATGCACAACTCCTTCATTAGGAGAAATACATAAAGTTGCGGGAAATCCTCTGTAACCTTTAAAACCCGGCTTGGCCCCATGATCTCTTATCAACTCTTCAGCTGCTTTGTCAATCTGATTACCAGTAACACCTGGCTTGAGCATAGATGCTACTAACTCATGAGCCTTACATACTAAGAGGCATGATGCTCTCAATAATTCTATCTCCTCTTTAGTTTTATAGTAAATCATCAATTACTACATGCCCGCCCCGATAGGCTGCATACCACTTCTACCCTTCAATCTTCCCGATTTCACTAATCCATCATACTTTCTCATCAAAAGATAACTTTCTATCTGCTGCAGCGTATCTAAAACAACACCCACTAAGATCAGCAAAGAAGTACCTCCAAAAAAGAGTGCAAATCCATCATTAACTCCGAAGAGTGCAACAAAAGCTGGAAAAATAGAGATTAATCCCAAGAAAATAGATCCTGGTAAGGTAACTCTAGTAGTTAAAGAATCGATGTATTCTGAAGTTTGCTTTCCTGGCTTTACACCTGGAATAAAAGCATTTTGTCTTTTAAGATATTCTGAATACTGTAATGGATTTACAAGTAATGCTGTATATACATATGTAAATATGACCACTAAGAAAAAGAATAATATATTATATGGAATAGATTTCCAATTGTTTAAACTCATCAACAAACTACTGTTTGCTGCATCATTACCTGCTATCCAGTTTCCTAAGGTAACCGGTAAGAACATAATAGCCTGTGCAAATATTATAGGCATTACACCTGCCGCATTTACCTTGAGTGGAATATAGTCTCTTGCACCAGCAACAGGAACAGAACCACCTGTTCTACCCACCATCCTTTTAGCAAATTGTAAAGGAATCTTTCTGATACCCTGCACAACTAACACACAAGCTAGAATTGTAAAGAAGAAGGCTGCCAATTCAATAAGTATTACAAACAATCCTCCACTAGAACTTAATCTAGTCTGAATCTCACTTACAAAAGATCTAGGCAGAGTAGCTATAATACCAATCATGATTAATAATGAAATACCATTTCCGATACCTCTATCTGTAATTTTCTCTCCTAACCACATTGCTAGCATAGTACCCGTAGAAAGAATAATCATATTACTGAACCAAAATATAGTAGGATTTACAGAAGCATCAACCGCTCCAGGAGTACTAGTCACTAATGATAAGTACGCACCACCTTGAACCAGAGTTATAAACACGGTAAGTATTCTTGTAATCTGTGTTATTTTCTTTCTTCCGGATTCACCTTCCTTTTGCTGAAGTCTCTGGAAGTATGGAACTGCAAAACCCAATAACTGGATAATAATAGATGCAGTAATGTAAGGCATAATACCCAATGCAAAAACCGCAGCCTGCGTAAACGCACCTCCGGTAAATGAATTGATAAGACCTAAAAGATCATTATTGCCTCCTATAGAATTCTGTAAAGCCGCTGCATTTACACCTGGCAATACCACATAGCAACCAAATCTAAATAGAGCAAGAATAGTAAGTGTAAAGATGATTCTATCTCTTAATTCTTGTATGCCCCAAATATTTTTTAATGTTTCAATGAATTTCATCTAGGAGAATATGTATATGTTATTTAACTAAAGTTACGCTACCACCCTGTGCTTCAATCTTAGCTTTAGCCGATGCTGAAACAGCCTGTACAGAAACATTAACTTTTTTACTTAAGTCGCCGTTACCTAGTATTTTAACTTTATCTGTTTTCTTTATAATTCGATTTTCGTAAAGCGAAGCTGTACTGATATCTGTCATACCATACTTATCACTAATCTCTACTAATGTTGCCACATTAAAAGTTACGAACTCTACTCTATTTGGGTTCTTAAAACCTCTCTTAGGAAGACGCTGCTGTAAAGGCATTTGACCACCTTCAAAGTTTCTCTTCTTACTCCATCCAGATCTAGACTTAGCACCTTTATGACCTCTTGTAGAAGTACCACCCCTTCCGGAACCTTGGCCCCTTCCGATACGTTTTTGTCTATGTGTAGCTCCTTCTGCTGGTTTTAGATTATGTAATTCCATTATTATGCTTCTTCTACTGTTACTAAATGAGAAACCTTTCTGACCATCCCCAATATTTGAGGAGTTGCTTCTTTTACCACAGTTTGGTTCGTCTTTCTTAAACCAAGTGCAAAAAGTGTTGCTTTTTGTCTTTTAGGTCTATCGATTTTACTCTTTACCTGTGTGATTTTAATCTGTCCCATTTGTTTTAATTCTTATTATTATCCTTCAAAAAGTTCTTTAATACCTATTCCTCTTTGACTAGCAATAGTGTACGGACTTCTTAATTTAAGTAATGCATCTATTGTTGCTTTAACTACGTTGTGAGGATTTGAAGATCCCTGAGACTTAGCCAATACATTTTGAATACCTGCTATTTCTAGCACTGCTCTCATAGGTCCACCTGCTATTACCCCTGTACCGGCAGAAGCTGGTTTAATTAATACTTTCCCAGCACCATACTTCCCTAACTGCTCGTGAGGGATAGTACCATTAAGTAAAGGAAATGCATGCATGTTCTTTTTTGCATCATCTACTGCTTTCGCAATAGACTGCTGAACATCCCTTGCTTTACCCATTCCATGCCCAACTTTACCTTTCCCATCACCTACTACTACTAGTGCAGAAAAACTGAATGTTCTACCACCCTTATTTACTTTGGTAACTCTGTTAAGCGAAACTAATTTATCCTTTAGTTCCTGATCAACTGTTGCTTTAACTCTATCTTGTCTAGCCATAATGCTTTATTAAAATTGTAGACCGCCTTCTCTTGCAGAGTCAGCCAATGCTTTAATTCTTCCATGATATAAATACCCACTTCTGTCAAAAACCACACTATCTATATTTTGACTTTTAGCTTTCTCAGCTAAAGATTTTCCTACTGCAGACGCTTGTTCCACTTTAGATCCTTTAAGACCTGAAGAGCTAGCACTTACTAATGTAGTACCTGTTACATCGTCTACTATTTGGCAATACATTCCTGTATTACTCCTAAAAATAGATAACCTCGGCTTACTAGCAGTTCCGCTAATTTTCCTTCTGATACCTAATCTTATCTTCTTTCTTCTTTTTGCTTTGTTAAACATTATCTTATATTTTAACCAGCTGTTTTACCTTGTTTTCTTCTAATCTCCTCACCTAAGAACTTCACACCCTTACCTTTATATGGCTCAGACTTTCTGAAGGCTTTGACCTTTGCTGCTATTTGACCTATTAATTGTTTATCTATCCCTTCTAGTATAACTCTAGGAGTTTGACCCTTTTCTGCGGTTGTAGTTAACTTAACCTCTGCAGGAACTGCAAACATAATAGGGTGAGAATATCCTAAAGTCAATTCTAACAATTGACCTGTATTCTTTGCTCTATAACCTACTCCCACAAGCTCCATTTCCTTTCTGTAACCTTCCGTTACACCGACAACCATATTGTTGATCAATGATCTATACAAACCATGCATAGATTTGTGCCTCTTTTGTTCCGAAGGTCTTTCTACGGTAAGAACACCTTCTTCAATCTTCACACTCAAATCAGGATCAACCTGCTCTGATAACTCTCCTTTAGGCCCTTTTACTTTTACCAAATTACCCTTACTAACTTCAACAGTTACTCCTGCTGGTAATTCTATGGGTGCTTTTCCTATTCTAGACATTATTATACTCTTTAATGTTAGTATTAATACACATAGCACATTACCTCTCCACCAACATTCTCTCTACGAGCCTGCTTGTCAGTCATAAGACCTTTAGAAGTAGATACAATTGCTATTCCTAATCCATTTATAATACGAGGTAAATCTCCTACTGGAGAATACTTACGTAGTCCTGGTTTACTGATTCTACCCATTTTTCTGATCGTAGGTATTCCAGTCTTTTTATCATATTTAATTGCAATACTGATAATGCCTTGCTTTCCTGCCTCAGCATCGAATTTGTACTTTGCAATATAACCTTGCTCATACAAAATCTCAGTCATTCTTTTCTTTGTATTAGACATAGGTATTTCTACTACTCTATGTTTTGCCTGCTGAGCATTTCTAATTCTTGTTAAGAAATCTGCTATTGAATCTGTTACTGCCATAAGAATTTTAATTTATAATTACCAGCTTGCTTTTGTTATTCCAGGTATTTTACCCGATAATGCCATTTCTCTAAAAGTTACTCTATTAACACCAAATTTACGCATGTAACCTTTTGGTCTACCTGTAAGTTGGCATCTGTTATGAAGTCTCACTTTTGAAGAGTTTTTAGGTAACTTATCTAAAGCTTCCCAATCCCCAGCTGCTTTTAATTTAGCTCTAAGGTCAGCGTACTTTGCTACTAAACGCTCTCTTTTAGCTTCTCTTGCTATAATCGCTTTACGTGCCATTACTAGTTATCTTTATTATTTCGTTGATTTTTAAAAGGCATACCCATCTCTTTAAGAAGAGCTAAGCATTCCGCATCGGTATTTGCAGAAGTCACAAAAGTGATATCCATACCGCCTATATCTTTTACCTGATCTATATCAATCTCAGGAAATATTATTTGCTCAGTTATACCCATAGTATAATTCCCTCTCCCGTCGAAACTCTTATCACTGATTCCTCTAAAATCCCGTACTCTAGGCAAAGCCACTGCTATCAATCTCTCCATGAACTCATACATACGCTCATTTCTTAAAGTAACCCTAGCTCCAATAGTCATCCCCTCTCTTAACTTAAAGTTAGATACTGACTTCTTTGCAATAGTAGGTACTGCTTTCTGACCAGCTATTGCTGTCATTTCTTCTAAAGCATTTTCTACTAACTTCTTATCCTGAGTTGCCTTACCTATACCTTTATTAATACAGATCTTAAGTATTTTAGGTATTTGCATATCTGATTTATATGCAAATTGCTCTTTTAACTTAAGTGCTACCTCTTCTTGATATTTCTTCCTTAATGCTGGAGTATAACTCATTACTTGATGATTTCACCTGTTTTCTTAGAATATCTTACACTTTTTCCATCTACTATCTTACGACCTACTTTTGTAGGCTTGCCGTTAGATGGGTCTATCAACATAACATTAGATACGTGGATAGGAGCGTTTATTTCATTAATACCACCTGGCTGATCAGCTGTAGGTTTGGTATGTTTCTTTCTTAAATTGACACCCTCAACTATTATTCTGTTTTTCGCAGGAAAAACTTCCATAATCTTGCCTTCAGTTCCTTTGTCAGAACCAGCAGTAACTTGTACTAAGTCACCTTTTTTGACTTTAAGTTTGGGTTGGAATCTACCTTTTGCCATTGTTTGTTTATTATAATACCTCTGGGGCAAGTGATACAATACGCATATAATCTTTATCTCTCAATTCTCTTGCTACAGGTCCAAAAATCCTAGTACCTCTAGGCTCCTCATTAGCTGTTAGTAACACAACAGCATTATCATCAAAACGAATATAAGATCCGTCCTTTCTTCTTATTTCTTTCTTAGTCCTTACTATAACAGCTCTGGTTACAGTTCCCTTCTTAAGACCACCTGGTGCTGCTTGTTTAACAGTACAAACGATCTGATCTCCAACTGAAGCATATCTTCTTTTAGAACCACCTAGCACCCTGATACATAGTACTTGCTTAGCACCACTGTTATCTGCAACATTTAATCTGGATTCCTGCTGTATCATTTTCTTTAATTTATACTAATTATTATTTAGCTCTTTCGATGATTTCTACTAATCTCCAACACTTCTTCTTACTAAGAGGACGTGTCTCAACTATTCTTACTGTATCTCCCTCATTACACTCATTCTTTTCATCGTGAGCTGTAAACTTCTTACTTTTCTTGAGGTACTTACCGTAAATAGGGTGCATAATTTTCCTTTCAACCACCACAGTAATGGATTTCTCCATTTTGTTACTTG
Source organism: uncultured Saprospiraceae bacterium (assembly GCA_937942405.1). Classification (GTDB taxonomy): domain Bacteria; phylum Bacteroidota; class Bacteroidia; order Chitinophagales; family Saprospiraceae; genus JAHDHU01. The sequence continues at coordinate 9,204 of CALDEN010000409.1, read as the reverse complement.
AAACGATTCCTACCCTTTGCTTTCTAAGATTTGCTTTAGTATCTGTCATCAGACTAGTTTCTTCTTCTTTTTCTAATTTTTGATCTCTTTGCCAATTGGGCTTCAGTTAAACCTGTTACCTCTCTTCTACGCACTTCCGTATTTAAACGAGCAATGTCTCTTCTCACTTCTTTGATAACCTGTGGATTCTCTAAACCTTTCACGGCATGATCCAATTTAAGTTTTCTGTACTGAACTTCAGTTTCTTTTAATTCATTTAAAAGATCTGCATCTGAAAACTCTTGTAACTCTATGTATTTTTTAGTAGCCATATTTATTCTACGTAATCTCGTCTAACAATAGTTTTTGTCTTAACTGGTAATTTTTGAGCGGCCAATCGTAAAGCTTCTTTTGCTATTTCGAAAGGTACTCCATCCATTTCGAATAATATACGACCTGGTCTAACCACTGCTACATAGTGCGATAATGCACCCTTACCCTTTCCCATCCTTACCTCTGCAGGCTTAGATGTTATCGGTTTATCTGGAAAAATTCTAATCCAAACCTTACCTTGCCTTTGCATATATCTAGTCATCGCAATTCTCGCCGACTCTATCTGCCTATTGGTAATCCAACTAGCTTCCATAGTCTTAAGACCAAATGAACCAAAAGCAATAGTACTTCCTCTGTGAGCAAGGCCTCTGTTCCTTCCCTTTTGCTGTTTTCTGTATTTTGTTCTTTTAGGCTGTAACATTGTTAAATTTTATCTACTTTTCGCCAAAATATCGGCAAAGGTACTTAATTTCTATTTACTATTTCTTCTGTCTCCTCCTCTGCTTCCACCACGATTTCCACCACGATTCCCACCTCTATTTCCACCACGATTTCCACCTCTTCCTCCTTTGGTATCAACACCTACATTTGGAGATAAATCTCTTTTACCTAACACTTCTCCTTTACAGATCCATGTTTTAATTCCAATCTTTCCGTATACAGTTAATGCTTCCTGGAGAGAATAATCGATATCAGATCTAAATGTATGTAAAGGTGTTCTTCCTTCTTTATATTCTTCAGATCTCGCCATCTCCGCTCCGTTCAATCGTCCACTAATTCTCACTTTAATTCCTTCTGCACCAGCTCTCATCGAAGCTTGAATCGCCATTTTTATAGCTCTTCGATAGTTCATTCTTCCTTCCAATTGTCTCGCAATCCCATCTCCAACTATCGCAGCGTCTAATTCAGGCTTTCTGATTTCAACGATATTAATCTGCACATCTTGACCAGAAAGCTTCTTCAACTCCTCTCTAATTCTATCCACCTCAGAACCACCTTTACCTATGATAATACCAGGTCTAGAAGTATGTATTGTTACTGTTATTCTTTTCAGTGTTCTCTCGATAATAATACGAGCAATACCACCTTTATTGATTCTTGCAAAGAGATATCTCCTTATCTTTTCATCTTCGACCAATTTCTTCGCGAAATCTCTACCTCCATACCAGTTAGACTCCCATCCTCGGATGATCCCTAATCTATTACCTATTGGATTTGTCTTTTGACCCATTTTAGAGTTTTGTCTTTATTAATCTTGAGTTTGTTTAACAGTCTCTTCGAGTGCAATTTTATTTTCCACTACGAAAGTCACATGACATTGTCTTTTACGTATTCTGTGAGCTCTACCATGTGGAGCTGGTCTGAATCTTTTCAAAGATGTACCACTATCTACAAAGGCTGTCGTTAAGTGCAAATCATAATCGTCTGCACTAAAGGCCATTTCATTTTTGTTTTCCCAATTTGCTATTGCGGATAACAATAACTTTTCTGACCAGATCGACCCTTCTCTCTTATTAAACTTCAACATATTCAATGCCCTGTCTACTCTTTGTCCTCTCACCATATCGACTACCTGTCTCATCTTTCGAGCAGACATCGGTACATTTTTTAATTTTGCTTTTGCTTCCATTTTTCGAAAATTTTATGAACTACTACCTGTTACCAGTATGTCCTTTAAATGTTCTGGTAGGAGAAAATTCTCCTAATTTGTGTCCCACCATGTTTTCAGTTACGAAAACCGGTATAAATGTTTTTCCATTATGTACTGCGATAGTTTGACCTACCATATCCGGAATGATCATTGAAGATCTAGCCCAAGTCTTAATTACAGACTTCTTATTGCTATCCTTTGCAGCATATAATTTTTTCAATAAAGTATGAGCCACATAGGGCCCTTTTCTAATAGATCTAGCCATTTACCTTATTTTTTTCTTCTAGTGATGATTAATTTACTAGAATATTTCTTTTTATTTCTTGTTTTCTGACCTTTGGCCATAATACCAGTACGTGATCTTGGATGTCCCCCTGATGATTTACCCTCACCACCACCCATCGGGTGATCTACAGGATTCATCGCTACCCCTCTTACTCTAGGTCTTCTACCCAACCATCTCTTGGCTCCAGCCTTTCCTAAGACTTTCAATCCATGATCAGGATTAGATGTTGTTCCTATAGTCGCTTTACATGTCAATAGGATTCTTCTTACTTCACCAGAAGGCAATTTGATAATTGCATACTTCCCTTCTCTTCCCATCAATACCCCATAAGTTCCTGCACTCCTCGCTAAAGCCCCACCTTTACCTGGTGTCATCTCTATGTTATGAATACTAGAACCCAATGGAATCTGACTCAGATACATTGCATTCCCTATGTTAGGTAGAGCAGTTGCACCAGACATAATCTGAGTTCCTACTTTTAACTTATCAGGAGCAATGATATATCTTTTTTCGCCATCTGTATATTGAACTAATGCTATAAAAGCTGATCTATTCGGATCATACTCTAATGTCATTACTTCCGCAGACATTCCTTCTTTGTTTCTATTAAAGTCGATAACTCTATATCTCCTTTTGTGTCCACCACCTCTATTCCTCATTGTCATTTTACCAGAGTTATTTCTACCTCCAGATCTATGCAATTTTTTGATTAGGGTTTTTTCAGGTTTTACTTTAGACAATTCAGAGTAATCTACTGTTACTTTTTGTCTAAGTCCTGGTGTTACCGGTTTATATTTTTTTAATGCCATTTTTATAAGTGATTATTCCTCACCGAAGAAATCAATGGTTTCTCCTTCGTTTAATGTAACAATTGCTTTTTTATAGGCAGCAGTTCTACCCTTAATCATTCCTGATCTTGTATTTCTTGTTTTAGATTTAGGGGCAACGATCATCGTATTGACTGATACTACTCCTACACTAAATTCTTTTTCTACCGCTTTCTTAATCTCAATTTTGTTTGCCTTTTTATGCACCACAAAAGTGAATTGATTTCTTGAATCCGAAAGAATTTCACTCTTTTCAGATATTACCGGTTTTACTAGAATCTCTTTTTTCATTTTTCTGTCTTTGACCTAAATCAAAAATTATTTTGTTCCAAAGGTTGCAGCTATCTTACCTATCGCACTTTCTGATACGATTAGTGTCTTAGCTTTCATGATTTGATAAGTATTCAAATCACTAGCTACTACTACGCCCGCTCTTGCAAGGTTTCTAGAAGATAACAATAAATTTTTATCGTAATCACCTATAACCATAAGCGTTCTTCCCTCTAGATCTAAGTTGCTTAAAACTTTCTTAAATTCTTTAGTCTTAGGTGCATCGAATGTAAAATCTTCTATTACTTTGATACCTCCGCTAGCAGCTTTTAAAGAAAGTGCACTCTTACGAGCAAGCCTTTTTACCTTTTTATTCAGATCTACTTTATAGGTTCTCGGTCTAGGACCAAAAATTCTACCTCCACCTCTAAAGATCGGACTCTTAATAGACCCTGCTCTTGCAGTACCTGTTCCTTTTTGCTTCTTTATCTTCTTAGTCGATCCTGCGATCTCTCCTCTTTCCTTTGACTTATGAGTCCCTTGTCTCTGATGAGCTAAATATTGCTTTACAGCAAGATAAAGTACATGGTCGTTAGGCTCTATCCCAAATATATCATCTGGAAGATCTACGCTTTTACCAGCGGCTTTTCCGTTTATTCCTAATACATCTACTTTCATAATTAAGCTCTTTCTATAATTACAAATGAACCTCTATGTCCTGGAATTGCCCCTTTGATAAGAATCAAATTCTTATCTGCCAAGATTTTAACCACTTCCAAGTTTTTAATTTTATTCCTCTTACCACCTGTTCTTCCGGCCATTCTCATACCCTTCATAACTTTTGCTGGATAAGATGCTGCACCTATCGATCCAGGTGCTCTTAATCTATTGTGCTGACCGTGAGTTGCATCTCCTACTCCTCTAAAGCCATGTCTTTTTACAACACCTTGGAAACCCTTTCCTTTAGATGTTCCTACCGCATGAACTTTATCACCTTCTGACAAAATATCGGTAATTGATACAACATCCCCCTCTTTCTTTGCGATTTCAAAGTCCCTAAACTCTACAAGCTTGTGCTTTGGAGTGGAACCAGATTTAGCGAAATGCCCTAACATTTGATTAGAGGTATTCTTTTCTTTGGCCTCACCGTACCCGAGCTGCATCGCAAAGTAACCGTCAGTTTCCTCAGTTTTAATCTGAGTTATTACATTAGGTGCTGCTTCTACAACAGTACAAGAAATGTTTTTTCCAACCTCATTAAAGACGCTGGTCATTCCAATTTTTTTTCCTATAATTCCTTTCATTATCTTCTTTAATTGCAAAGACAACCTAGTCTGAAAGCGGTCCCCAGTATCTAAGTAAGACTTAGGGACATATCATCTTTTAATTATAAAATATCGCGATATGCGAATTATGTCAACTTAACCTGGATATCTACTCCACTAGGAAGCTCTAGCTTGGATAAAGCATCTACAGTTTTTGGTGTAGGTGTAAATATCTCGATGAGCCTCTTATGTGTTCTTAACTGAAACTGCTCCCGAGATTTTTTATTTACGTGCGGTGATCGCAATACTGTAAATACTTCTTTCTCAGTAGGAAGCGGAATCGGTCCTGAAATCACAGCACCACTCTGTCTTACTGTTTTCACAATCTTCTCTGTAGATTTGTCTACTAGATTGTGATCGTAAGATCTGAGTTTGATTCTAATTTTCTGATTCATATCCTCTGTTAAAAAATATATCTTATCTAATAAGCCGCAAAGATAGCAACTTTTCGATACTATTCAACTTTAATTAATAATTTATGTTGTTACTTCTCCTTTTGCCTTCTCAATGATCTCTTTTGCGACTCCCTTAGGTGCTGCTGCGAAATGTGAGAACTCCATAGAGCTACTTGCTCTACCAGAAGTTATAGTTCTTAAGGTTGTAACATACCCAAACATCTCTGCTAATGGCACCTCAGCTGATATAGCTACTGCTCCTCCAGCTTTCTGTTCTTGACCCTTAGGCAACCCTCTCCTTCTATTCAAATCTCCTATCACTGATCCTGTGTACTCCTCTGGTGACACTATCTCTAGTTTCATCATAGGTTCTAGTAAGACTGGAGCACATTTAGATGCAGCCGCTCTAAAGCCTTCTTTGGCACACAATTCAAATGCGATAGGTTTAGAATCCACAGCATGTGTAGATCCATCATACAACCTAACTTTCATACTATCGATTCCGTATCCGGCTAATACACCGTTGTCCATCATCGAATTAAACCCTTTGATTACAGAAGGAATAAATTCCTTAGGAATAGATCCCCCGAAAATATTATTTTCAAATTGTAATCTTACTTTACCGGCTTTAAAATCATCAGAATCTAAAAATTCTTGGTCGGCTGGCCCTAATTCGAATTGCATCTGTGCAAAAAGTCCTGATCCACCTGACTGTTTCTTTAGTCTCTCAGTATGATCTACTGTAGATGTTAAAGCTTCTTTATAGTTTACTTGAGGAGCACCTTGGTCACATTCTACCCCAAATTCTCTTTTCAATCTATCAACGATGATTTCTAAGTGTAACTCACCCATTCCACTAATCACTGTCTGATTAGTATCTTCATCATATCTTACTTTAAATGTAGGATCCTCTTCTGCTAGTTTGGCCAAAGCCATACCTAACTTGTCAATATCCTTTTGAGTCTTAGGCTCAATAGCAACTCCAATTACCGGATCAGGGAAGACCATACTCTCTAATACAATCGGTGCATCTTGAGCACATAATGTATCACCTGTACGGATGTCCTTAAATCCAACACCCGCAGCAATATCTCCCGCCTCTACTCTATCAATTGGGTTTTGTTTATTTGAATGCATCTGATACAGACGCGAAATTCTCTCTTTGTTTCCTGATCTAGAATTAAATACATAAGAACCCGCATCTAAAGCTCCAGAATAAACTCTGAAAAATGCCAATCTTCCTACGTAAGGATCTGTTGCAATCTTAAAAGCCAATGCCGCAAATGGCTCATCTATAGAAGGCTGTCTTTCAACTGGCTCATCTGTTTTAGGATCTGTCCCTGTAACTGCGTCAACATCTAGTGGAGAAGGTAAATATGCACATACTGCATCTAATACCGCCTGAACACCTTTGTTTTTAAATGCAGAACCACACATCATTGGAACAAACTTGTTATCCAATACTGCCCCTCTTACCGCATTAATCATTTCCTGCTCTGTAATACTTGCAGGATCTTCAAAATACTTTTCCATTAGCGTCTCATCATATTCGGCAACAGCCTCCAATAACTTCTCTCTCCATTCTGCTACTACATCCACTAAATCTTCAGGAACTGGAATTTCTTCATAAGTCATCCCCATGTCATCCTCATTCCAAACAATTGCTTTACCTGTAATCAGATCCACAACTCCTTTGAACGTCTCTTCTGCACCGATAGGTACTTGCAATGGAATAGATTCAGAACCTAATTTTTCTTTCACGTCTTTTACCACCTCAAAGAAATTAGCACCAGAACGGTCCATTTTATTTACAAAACCGATTCTAGGTACATTATAGTTATCTGCCAATCTCCAGTTAGTCTCAGATTGAGGCTCAACACCAGATACCGCACAGAATAAGAATACAAGACCATCAAGAACTCTCAAAGATCTGTTTACCTCTACTGTAAAATCAACGTGACCCGGAGTATCAATGATATTCATTGGAAAATCCTGATCTTTCCACCTCCAGTTAGTCTTAGTTGCAGCAGAAGTAATTGTGATACCTCTTTCTTGCTCTTGCTCCATCCAGTCCATAGTCGCAGCACCATCATGTACCTCTCCTATCTTATGACTCATCCCTGTATAGTAAAGAACTCTCTCTGTAGTAGTTGTTTTACCTGCATCAATGTGGGCTGCAATACCAATATTTCTAGTAAACTTTAAATCTGCCATAACAAATGACCTTATTTTTAAAAATCGGAATTAATATATTTTAATACTGTCTAGAAAGACATTATACTCTAAAGTGAGCGAAAGCACGGTTAGACTCCGCCATTTTGTGCGTATCTTCTTTTTTCTTCACTGCTGCACCTTCACCTTTACTTCCTGCGATAATCTCTGCAGCTAATTTCTCAGCCATACCTTTACCTGATCTTAGCTTAGAATATTTGATCAACCACTTCATACCCAAAGAAACTTTTCTAGCTCCTCTCAATTCCACTGGAATCTGGAAAGTAGCCCCTCCAATTCTCTTAGACCTCACCTCCACCATAGGGGTAATGTTATTCAAAGCTCTTTTCCAAGTATCGTGTGGATCCTCTTCTCCTCTTTCTTTCATGATATCTACTGCATCATAAAATAATTTAAAAGCAGTCGATTTTTTACCTTGCAACATTAGATTGTTAACAAACTGTGTTACCAGAATGTCATTAAATCGTGGATCTGGTTGTAAGATTCTTTTTTTCGGTTTTCTTTTCCTCATGATTTACTTAAAATAGATTGTAAATTATTTCTTTGGAGCTTTCGTTCCATATTTTGATCTAGACTGAAGCCTATCAGCAACACCTGCTGTATCGAGTGCTCCCCTTACGATAGTGTAACGTACACCAGGGAGATCTTTTACCCTACCACCTCTAATCAATACGATAGAGTGCTCTTGCAAGTTATGACCTTCTCCAGGGATATAACATATCACCTCAAGACCATTGGTCAATCTAACTTTAGCTACCTTACGAAGTGCTGAATTTGGTTTTTTTGGAGTAGTTGTATAAACTCTAGTACACACCCCTCTTTTTTGAGGACTGCCGTTTAAGGCTCTGGTTTTACTAGCAACAACTATTTTCTTTCGACCCTTTTTTACAAGCTGGTTTATAGTAGGCATATATTATTTATTCTTCTTATTATTTGTTTCAATGACATAAAAATGTCACCCCTCCGAAAAAGGAAGTGCAAAGGTAGGTTTTATTTATTGATATTACCATATGTCAAAGAAAAAAATATTTGGATTAGTATGCAGACATATCTGACAGTTCTAAAGTGAATCAATAAGGTAAAAAGAAGAATTATGTTTGGCAAAAATTCCACTGAAATGGAAACACTATAATATACATTATATGCTGAGCTTCATTACCTTCCTAGTTGTAAGCACATATATGTCATTGGTGCCTTAATTTATTCATTATCAAATCTAAAAAAATCACATGAAATCTATTCCCCTCTATCTTAAGATCATTATATGTGTTATCCTCTGCATCAGTTTAGGTGTAGTTTCTGGATTTGTTGGAGGATCGCCATTATCCTCTTGGTACCAAGCACTTAACAAGCCATTCTTCCAGCCACCTTCATGGGTCTTCGGACCTGCATGGACATTATTATACTCGCTAATGGGGATCGCCGCTGCTCTTATCTGGGATATAAACCCAGATAGCTCTCGTAAGACAAAGGCACTTAGACTCTTTATCCTTCAATTTCTGGTAAACATGATTTGGTCGCCAGTTTTCTTTGGATTACAGATGCCATCTTTTGCATTGGTCGTTATATTGCTTTTATGGGCATTAATTCTGAGTACAATTATACAATTTATGCGTTTACACAAAACAGCCGGCTATCTACTACTCCCCTATCTTGCATGGGTTAGTTTTGCGACGATATTAAATGGAGCTATTGTCTATCTCAATTAAAAATTAATGGAAATTCAAATACGAAGAGCAGAAGAAAAAGACTTGCCTGAAGTCTTGGCATTGGTCAAGAAGCTGGCAGAATATGAAAAGGCCGCAGATCAAGTTACTGCTCAGATAGAAGAGTATATCGAGTGCTTTAGATCTTCACTGATCTCAGCTGACCTTGCCTTATTAGATAATAAAGTAGTCGGATGCAC
>CALDEN010000408.1 GCA_937942405.1 uncultured Saprospiraceae bacterium | reverse complement strand
CAAAACCATCTTGATCGAGGTCGTCATCCAAAGTCAATGGATCGCAATCATCATCTATCCCATTATATGCAATTTCAATTACACCAGGATTAACGTCTGGATTATTATCATCGCAGTCAGATGAACTATCATAACCATCATTATCCATATCCACAAAAAATGTGGCATCTATCCCATCACAATCTTCATCGATTCCATTGTCAGGGATATCATCGGCAATAGGATTTATACTGGCATTATCGTCATCGCAATCGTCTGCTAATACAAAACCATCTTGATCCAGGTCATCATCTAAAGTCAAGGGATCACAATCGTCATCCAAACCATTGTAAGGAATCTCTACGGAACCTAGACAATATTCTTCAAAACAGATATTGTCCAAGTACACAGCACTAGTGTTCAACCTAAAATTAAACTCAAGGGCTGCCCCCGTTGTACTAGGCTCAGTCATCGTAAAGATGTATTCATAGCTTTCTTTTGCTGTTCCGATATTGATGTTTTCCATATTGAAGGATTCCTCTGAATCTTCTTCGAAGTAGATGATTAATGCTATGCTTCTTGCAGCATCCGCATAGGCATCAAAACTGACTCTATAAGTCTCACCTTGATTCAAGGAGAAAAGACCTTGTGCCATTCCTGCATCGTCAAATTCAATATTCTCAATATTGGCTTCACCATTCACTACTGAATAATCGGCTCCCCAAGTCCACCAGTTGACTGTACTCTCTTGGAACTGACCATTATTTATAAATCCGCATGGCTCGATTACTTCTCCCACACAGTTGCAAAATCCATCTTCGACATCATTTACCGTCAAAGGATTACCATCATCACATTGTGTACCAGGTTGTACATAATTCGGAGTGCCTGGGCAGTTGCATGAGTGATCAAGAGTGGTCATCAGGACTGCTTCATTCATGAAATTGGCAGCGGTGATATTTTGACTTGGATCATTGATGTTCCCTAGCTCTCCATCAAATTCGTCAAGGATAACAAAATCTCTATGATACATTTCCACATTACACAGCAGCTCATCTGCTGGAACTGAGACTGCAAAGTAAGCTGGTCTAGGGTTTTCTCCTGGAAAAAAATCAGGACGATCAAATGACTGGAATGGCACCAAAACATGTCTAGTCGTCCCATCGATATAGGTCAATTTTAAAGTGATATCACGAGTTCTTCCATAGAATTCAGGAGCATCCTCATTACTCATATTTTGAAGTGTCGCAAACATTTGTGGGTCAGTAGGATCTATGACTGGCAATAGTGTACCCTTGTATGGGATAGGTTCATAAATGATGTTGGCATCCATATCAGTTGCATGAGCAGTACCATAGATGAGGTATGCTTCTTGCTCGACCTGTTCGTTTCCGGGAAGTCTGAAATCATTTTCTTTAAAGGTGTTCTGTGGTTGTGATGGATGTCTCGTAAATACTCTCTCGCCATTGACGATAGAAGTGATAGGGAATCCATCGTTTTCACGAAAGTGAAAATCAATTACCTCTCCACGATCCTCTACTTGCCCCCAATATGGAGTAGACCCTAAGAGATAATTACTCATGGCCATAGCAGAAAAAGCACCAAACCCATCCCATGGTCCTTTTCCACTTGCTCTACTTTCTGGACAGTAATAGCCTCTCTGCATTGCATCACTTCTCTCCGTACCTACCACACCTGAGGAATCCTGGCAAGTAGGACTCACAAATTGGTAGGTCGCTTGATTAAAGCTCCAAGTATCTCCTCGACCCGATGCTTCTTGTTCTTCTCCTGCAAACGGGTAAGCATACTGATCTGGATTTGGATTAACTCTTCTGTAATCTTCTACCCAATGTGGAAGTGATAACGCATGACCCAGCTCATGGATAAAGACATCATTGTATTCATAACCAACGAAAGAGCCATCTCCACCCCAGCCCCCTGGATCAAGGTTAAGTGTATTGCCAAAATAAATCGTATTGGGCGAGTCACCTGTGGACAGTCGCATCGCATCTATCAATAGATTGGCTTGAAAATTTATCATGCCTGTATTGACATTATCATCACCTATCAAATCTTTATTGGTCAATACTACAGTGTTATCTTCTTGATTATTGAGTGCAAATTCTGGCATCACAATATCCCCCGGAAACTGCCCAAAGCGAATAACACTAGCTGGTATCGCAGAAGCCAGCTCTTGTAGGAAATTGTCATATACAGGTGTCCTATGTGGCTCATGATTGTAGTCCATGATATCCATATCGACTTGGACTAAATTGAGTTCTGTGTATGGTCTGATCTGTAGCTCATCCTGCGTAAGCGTACGAGTATCCGTCCCCGCAGTAAGTCTGAGTTCTAGTCCGATGGTCACCCATGACTTCGGCAAGGTAACTGAGAAGTACTCCTCAAAATTTGCAGAAGCTAGGTCGATGGCTTCACTAAGTATAGCAGGTCCATCGAGACATAGAGTGCCCAGACTCTCCCCATTCAATATGCCTTCGACCTGTACGTCGGGAGCAGCTCCTGCACCAGTGACCGCCATCTGAAAAAGTGCTGGTCGTTCGCCGATGGTAAAGTGTAATGGGTGACCTATGGGATGTCTATGTGTCTGGGCAATGAAGACTTCTTCTATAGCAGCTGTCGCATTTACTATACCCAAGCATTCGCCTTGGTCATCTGGTTCAGGAAAAACATATTCCACATAATTATAAGATTCCGGCAAGGCCTCGTTGGTATTTGGTCTTACAGAACCAAGGCATGGTATTGCTTGATATGGAGTGGAGTTAGCTGATATAT
>CALDEN010000407.1 GCA_937942405.1 uncultured Saprospiraceae bacterium | reverse complement strand
TAGATAAATTTAAGTTTGAAGGATCATTTGAGGGCTGGTTACGACGGATCATGGTCAATACCGCTCTAAAAAAAGTAGCCAAGAAATCATTTACACACGAATATATCGGAATAGACGAAACTTATCAGGGTTCTATAGATGCGAGCATTTTTTCTGATATGATGGCTGATGACCTACTTAAGATGGTCGAAGAACTTCCTGAGGGCTATCGCATCGTCTTCAACATGTACGCGATCGAAGGTTATAGTCATAAAGAAATAGGAGAAACATTAAATATCGGGGAGAGTACGTCTCGATCACAACTCGTTAAAGCAAGAAGAATGCTACAGAATAAAGTTTTAGAAAGTCAAAAGATAGCGGTATGAATAAAGACTTCGACAAAATCTTTAAATCAAAATTAGAGAATCATGGTTCATCCTATCCTGCAGATATGTGGGATAATATAGATGCGGCTATAAATCCTCCTAAGCGTAATACTCGGGTATGGTGGTTTACTTTTTTAGTCATAGGAGTGATCGGATTAATCAGCGGTGTAGTGTTCCTAAATGATTCTGTGGATAGTGTAGAGAATTCAACCATAAGTGAGCTTAACACCTCCGAGAGAACAAATGCAGTCACAAACTATGACAACCTCACCAGTTTAGAAGAAGTAAAAGCTATTGAGGAAAATAACTCTACTCAAAAATTATCGGGAAATTCTGATATATCTAAAAAGGATCAGAGTGACAATATGGAAAAAATTAGCAGTTCTCAAAGTGAGTTCAGCAAACTAAATACTACAGAAAACAGAAATACTGGCGAGGATAAAAACATGACTTCCTTTACTGTAAAAAGTGATAGAAGCAACTCGATGACTTTACAATCAAAGAAATCAATTAACAAAAGAAAAATAACCTTTACTGAGCCATTATTATCACTAGATACAAAATCTCAAAATGTAGATAATACTGGTCTTGGCCTCTCCTCCAATGTAAGCAGTCCATCAACTGGTACAAACTACCTTATCGGGCAAAATAGCTCTATAAATTCGCTGTGGGATAAAACTAAACGCTTTAAAAAAGAGCCGCTATATTTTAAAAATCTGGCCAGTTTACCGACTCTAGGTGATCTTAAGTACAGAGAAATGGCTCCGTTATTGGATATGGAAGTAGCTGTTGCACCTGCGAGTAGTACCGATTGTCCATCATGGGTAAGAGAAAAACTAGGACTGTACTTAGAAGCGTATTATGCACCTGAATATGGTGTTAGATCTCTGACTGCAAAGGATAGAGACTCTACAGTAATAGCTCATCAGAATTCTAGAAACGATACGGAAAAAGCATTGATCAGTTACAGCCTAGGAGCTCGAGCACTTTTTCTGACTCCTAGTGGCATTTCTTTTAAATTGGGAATCAATTATGCACAGATAAATGAGCGTTTTACATGGCAAGATCCTGAATCTATACGAGAAATAACGATTGTAGACACCGATCCTATGACCGGGGATACACTCAATACATACGTAAGTTATGAATATGGAACAGACGTAGAAGAAAGGATAAATAGATATAAATCTATAGATCTGGCTCTGTTAATAGGATATGAGAAGCATTATCGTAAAAAATTATCCTTCAGTATGAATGCTGGAATCTATCTAAATCTCATCGCTAAACAAAGAGGAATGTTTATTGATCCTGCAGGGGATCGTTCTTGGTTCAGTTCAGATGATGGTAGCTATGATGCATACAAACGTAGTATAGGAGTTAGCTTTTTTGCCAGTGGTGGATTGATGTATCATTGGGTAGATGGTATAGACTTTTTTGCAGAACCAAGTTTACGTTTCTATACGCAGTCTATGACTTTAAATGCCTACCCTCTTAATCAGAATTACCTTGTTTTGGGAATTCATACCGGAATCAGATATAAATTTTAAATCGTAGGCAACGAAATTGAACCTATACGGGTCTATTAAATAACAAACACTTAATAATTATAAATGAAATTGGAGAAAGAAATATTGAGATTATGGCTTCCATTTGCGGCGATCTGTATTTTTCTTTCAGGATGCTATCAAGATGCAGAATACTTTATAAAAGAAGGATCTTCTGGAGCTATTGAACATTTTTTTGATGCAGTACAAACATTAGAATCGACTACTACGATCAATTCTAATGCTGAAACAAATATTATAACAGAGGATAATTCGATCATCACCATTCCTGCAAATGCATTTCAAGATGCAAATGGTAATGTGGTTAATAATGAAAATGTCCAATTTGAATATCTAGTCATTAAGGATAAAGGAGTTCTAGTTATGTATAATAAACCAACGATTTCTGATGGTTTACTGCTAGAGTCTGGTGGAGTTTTCTACTTTGAAGCAAGCAATCCAACGACAAATGAGGATTACCAATTAAGAGATGGATATTCTATCCTCGTACGATCTATAGATCCTAATCCACAAAGCGGAATGGAGCTATTTACTGGTGAAGAAAGGGGAATAGAATACAACTGGAACACTGTAGATGCAGAATGGGGAGATGTAATGATCAGCGAGTGGGTTTTTCAAGACTCTAATCAGGTCATCGATGGTTTTGGATATGAGTTTTTGGTGGATAGTCTGACTTGGATCAATTGTGATGTATTCTATGACCTACCAGATGATCAGAAGACTTCAGCATGTGTAACTCTACCTGAAATATATACTACTCAGAACACCATCGTATTTGGAATATTTACAGATATCAATAGTGTTGTGGGATTATATGGTGATCCGCAAACAAAGAAATTCTGTGATAACTATGATGCGATGCCGATCGGTTATAACATCACTTTTGTGAGCATCTCTGTTATGGGTAACGATATTTATCATTTTGGAATGAAAAGTGCAG
>CALDEN010000406.1 GCA_937942405.1 uncultured Saprospiraceae bacterium | reverse complement strand
ACGATATGCAGGTCATCGTCAGTCATGAGCTCTTTGCCGATTCCTTGCTGATTAGTCACTATGATGACATGCTGGAATAGCTGAGAAAATATTTTTATCGCTTCTAATGCTCTAGGCAAAAATTCAAACTGGTCAGAAGTCTTTACATAATCATTAGGCAGTCTTTTATTGATCGTTCCATCCCGATCCAAAAAAAGGGTCCAGTCTCCAGCTTCTCTTATTTTTTCGAATGGGATCATTTATGCAAACAGTTTTGACTCTACTTTTTGACAGAGTATGTGTCCGATGAGGATATGGGCTTCCTGTATACGAGGCGTATCATCCGATGGTACGCAGATACTGAGATCAGCGATCGATTTTAATGTACCTCCGTTTTGACCAGTCAGGAGAACGGTTTGTATGTTTAGGACTTTGGCCTGATTGATGGCTTCGATGACGTTTTGGCTATTGCCAGAAGTCGATAAGGCGATGAGTAGATCTCCTGCTTTTCCTTTGGCTTTTAAAGCCCTAGAATATACCTTGTCAAAACTCATGTCATTGGCGACAGCCGTAATATAGGAGCTGTTTACATGTAAGGCCTCAGCATCGATCGGTTCTCGGTGTAGGTAGAACTTTCCCGATAGTTCTGCAGCGATATGCTGGGCATCTGCAGCACTACCTCCATTACCACACAGCATGATCTTACCTCCGGACTGTATGGTAGAGATCATCAGGTCTATACATTTCTGAATCAGATCAGTCTGAGCCGACAGATTCTCTATTACTTTAATATGTTCTTTAAAAATGCCCTCCATGCCTCCAAAGTTACTCTATATTTGCACTAGATTTAATAACTGATATGGCTTTTCATCTCGTTTCTGGCGGATGCGGATTTGTTGGTAAAAACATGGTTCGCAGATTATACAATACCACTAATGACTGTATCCTTTTTGTCGATAATCTCGTAGTAGGTAAAAATCCCTCCACATGGCTAGAGCAGCCCAAAGTAGCTCAATGCAAAGATCTCGAAGTATACGGAGAGGATCGGAGATTATTTTTCTTGAAGGATGACTTTAGATTTCTCGTACGTAAGATGACCGAGAATCCCGATTATCTCAAGCAACATTATGGATTGGATATCGATCGATTCGAAGATGTATATCATTTTGCGGCGATCGTAGGGGGTAGAGCGATGATAGACGGAGACCCGATGGTCGTGGCACTGGATTTATCGATCGATGCCGAGTTTTTTTACTGGGTATGTCAGCATAAACCTAAGCGTACCTTGTATCCGAGTTCGTCAGCAGCGTATCCGATAAATCTGCAGACAGAGTCGGGAGCCATTGCACTTAAAGAAACGGATATCGATTTTAACAATATGGGACAACCAGACATGACCTACGGATGGTCCAAGTTGACCGGTGAGTTCCTAGCCAAAATAGCGGCAAAGCATTATGGAGTGGCAGTCAGTTGTATCCGTCCATTTTCAGGATATGGAGAAGAGCAAGACCTGACCTATCCGATTCCTGCTATAGCCATGCGAGTAGCTCGTAGAGAGACTCCGATGGAAGTGTGGGGGACTGGTAAGCAGGGCCGAGATTTTGTACATATCGATGATGTGATCGACTGCATCCATGTAGGGATGGATAAGATTACCGATGGTACAGCCTTTAATATAGGTATGGGGAGATTGACTTCTTTCCTAGAAATCATCGATGTATTGACAGACATAGCAGGCTATAAGCCACCAGTGAAGCAATTGCTAGATAAGCCAGTAGGCGTGCATTCTAGATACTGTGATATGACTTGGGTCAAAAATAATCTAGGCTGGGAGGCCAAAATTTCGATGGAAGAAGGTATGGCAAGAATGTATAAAGCAGCTCTAGCTAGATTAGAAAAAGAAGCCTAATGAATATAGTTTGCTTCGGTCCAGGCCCACGATTTAAAGGAGGTATCTCAGATTACAATACAGCACTGGCCAAGTCGTTAGATGCCCAAGAAGGGGTAAATGTTACGATCGTCTCATGGTCTAGTCAGTATCCGGCCATCATTCCTCGTGAGTTTGTAGATAAGGAGAGTAAGCTAGACTTTCTAGATGGGACTGGGATTAAAGTCCATTATCTGATGGATTATAATAAACCATGGACTTGGAAGGAGACCTATAAATTTATACGATCACTTAATCCCGATAAAGTAATCATACAGTGGGCCATCGCGATACAAGGCTTACCTCTGGGATCACTGGGCAGTAAATTGGCAAAACATAAGGAGATAGAACTGATCTATGATCTCCATTTTGTGATCCAAAAAGAGGGGAGTGCTCTAGATAATTTCTGGACTAAGCGAGGAATAAAAAATGCAGATACGTACATCACTCATGCGTACAAAACAGTCGATGAGTTGCAGGTGCTGTTCCCAGATAGAAATTTTCACGTAAGTGAAAATGGAGAGCGAGGAAAATCAGGGTTGAGTGTCGTAAAGTTGTTCCATCCGATATATAGCTTGTATAAAGAAGATAAGGGATTCGATATTGAGGCATTTAAAACAGAACATAATCTAAAGAAGCATGTCTTTTTATTTTTCGGATTTATCCGAAAGTATAAAGGCCTACATTATGCGATTCAGGCATTTAAGAAAGTATCCGAGCAGCGAGACGATGTAAGTCTGATGATATGTGGGGAGTCGTTTTGGAAGACATTGGACTCATCCAAGCTATCGACTAAAATCAAGAAAGCCTTATTTGGTCTAGCCAAAAAGATTTTGATCAAGAAAAAGGCAGATGAAGGGGATTATCGTCCATTGAAATTAGTAGAA
>CALDEN010000405.1 GCA_937942405.1 uncultured Saprospiraceae bacterium | reverse complement strand
GGATAGATTGGAAAGGCTGATGTCTAGAGGGTCTATTTCGTTTTTGACAAGTTGGATTTCTAAACGATCACTTGGGCAAGTCATATTTTGATCGATTATAAATGAGTAGTAGGTATTCCCTTCATTCAGTGATTCGGTTTCCAGAATAGGGAAAGTAGGGGAGTCGTTTTGATCTATAAAGTACCCAGCGGAACTATTGCTTATGAAGCTGCTTAGGTCGATGGAGTCTAGTTCGTTTTCGCAAAATTCAAAATAGTCCGTATTAAATTCTATGGTAATCGGGGCCTCTATTTCTATTTGGAACTCAAAAGAGTCGGGACATATTTCAGGATTAGCAGATGTGATTTCATAAAGAAATTGATACACTCCTGGGCTTAAATCCTCAATGTTAAATAAACTGCCTACCATCCAGTTAGGTGCAGAAGTTCCTGGAAAATCTAATAAACTGAGGTTACCTACAACGTTACTACTGATAAGTAGTGATTGCTCGAAATTCTGTGTCCCTTGACATATCAGGGTATCCCTGACAGTTATTTGCTCACATAGGCACTCGTTTATGATTAGGTTTATCGTATCGCCATCACATCCATCTATGCTGCTCTCAAAAATGAGCTCATACGACCCAGGTGCATAAGCGTCCGCATCCAGTTGGTTATTTAATATTTGTCCATTGAGGCTCCAAGTTCCATCATAGATATAATCGCCGACAAACAATGTATCGAGTAAGGCAGTACTTCCATAATCAGGATCATTGCATAGACTCAGTTGTGAGATAAGCATTAAATCACAATCACATGGAATGTCTAGATTTAGTTCGAGATCGTCACAGATACCCATATCATCTATGGAGACGGTATAATTAGAAAATCCGCTTACGATCGAGTCTATAGAATTGTCGGATAGCACATCTCCATTTATAGTGTAGTTTGTATCACCACCTTCGATGAGGTAGGAGATCGTATATCCTTCTTCATTACAGTCTATATTTAAATCGACGATACTTAGGCTATCTGATATTTCTACAGAAATGGTATCATACACGATACACGATAGGTTTTCGAGTTCGAGCTGAAATAGGTAAGTGCCACTCTGATCGACGTCTATAGAAGGATTAGTACTCGGAGAGGAACTAAGATCGACATTTGAAGATGGAGGTTGAGCAATGACACTCCATATTCCTGCTGTCGTAGATTGCAACGTAAAACTATCAAAACAAAACGCTGCATTTTCTGATAAGGAAGATGTGGGTAGAGCATTAAATGTAAATTCAAATGGCTCACTGTAACTTAAACAAGGGTCTGTAAAGTCTATCCCAGTACTGATATCCGAATTCAAAAAGAGTGCGGCAAAATAGGTCTGATCCAGATCGAGCTCACTCGTATAATACAAAGAGTCCGTATTAAAAATATGTACGATCGAATTAAGGAGGTCTAAGGTATCTGTAAACACCACTAGTTGTAATTGAGCCGGTGGATCAGCATCTGTCTGAGGAATGATTACAGAGCTTATGACTAGCGATTCGGTTTGACATAAATTGAGCTCCTGATCGGTAATAGTGATGGTCGCATTATCACAGTTACACGAGTGTGATAAATTAATAGGTAGTATACAACCGTTACCATACGATAGTTCTATCAGTGAATCTAACGGACTAGATAAATTACTCAACATGAACACATTAGACCCTACATGATCATTTAGATAATATAAGCTATCGTTCGCAGCATTGAGGTAAATGGTTGCGGATATAGAATCAAAAAATTCATTGCAATCATATACGATCGAATCTATTGATGGCAATGGATTTAACGCTATTTGTGCGGAATCGATAATGGTACATTGATCTATGACAGAGGTATAATAGACCTCATAATTTCCAGAATCCGATACCGAAACTGCAAAACTAGCGTCCGTAAGCATTAATGTATCTAGGGTATAGTTACTCGTATCATTATCCATGGTCCAGTATCCAATATTTCCAGTATGCTGAACATCAGCGATAAATCCCAGCTGACAATCGATCGACTCTATATCTAAGATTATCTCTGGGTATATTCCGATGTTTACAGCTTGTCCAGGACTTACAGATAGGCATGGGTCATTTAGATCTATTTGGTCATTAAGTTCATTTCCGATGACATAGGAAATGTACAATGTGGTATTAATTCCATACAGTGGGTCGTATATAAAAACTCCATCTTCGCTTATATCCAGTATCGTTCCTAGGATATTGTTAGCACTATCATGAAGAATGTAAATGCCTATATCATCGGGGCCAGGAGTTGCATCATCATTATGATCCCCCGCAAAAATATATCCGTCATCAGGGCAAAAATCGATAGACACATTGCTCATCGTACCGGCATCTTTTTCGCAATCGCATAATTTGGTTCCTGAGATACTAGGGCTTTGACACCCGTTTTCATCAGTTATGATAAACGTATAATTTTCGCCAGAAGCGAAACTCATGGAAGTGTAGGTATTGCCTGTAAACATAGTCCCATTTACCTCAAAAGGAGCAGTGCCATTAAGGACCTCAAAACTTACGGTAAACATATTGTTGGCACATAGCAATTCGACATTAATGATTTCAGGACTAGACCATAATTCTATTTCTATTAGTTCAGTGGATTCGCATCCGTTTTCGGTAACCACATATTGGAGTGTGTAAATTCCGGGGATATCCATTTCTAGCACTCCTTGAGATGCATTGATAAAAGCGATGCTGAGTGGAGGAGTGTTTACAATCGACCAGCTTCCGCCCACCGGATTTTCTATGTCCGTTAGATCATAAAATGTCTCACAAGTTTGTACAAAGTTCTCGATATCTATAATCGGAGAATCATAGAAAATTACTTCTATTCCTTGGGCTACGGAAAGGCATCCATCTGCTGTATCAGGAATACCGTTGTCGTTATTTCCGACTACATAGGAGATGTAATAAGATACTCCTGCTGACATCGTATTGGGGTCATAGGCAAATGTTCCTGTGCTATTGGTAGCTATAACAGTTCCTAAGCTTATGGAAGATGCTGTATGTAAAAAAAAAGCTCCTATGTCATCTAGGTCCAGTATCTCATCACTATTATGTATGCCGGTGGCACTTTGGCCTGAGTTTATGCATATTTCTATTAGGCCTTGGTCATCCATCGTTCCGGCATAAGAGAAACAAGGACAGTCAAAAGAACCGATAACCTCCGTCATGCAACCCTCAGCATCCGCTACGTCATAGCTATAACTATCACCGTCGTTTAAGTCTGTGGATGTAAAAAGATTTCCACTAAGTATGGTTCCATCTACTGTATATGGCTCGGTTCCATTTACTACATTAAAGCTGACCGTATATGTGCCATCGATATCACAATCCCAGAAGTAATTCTCGACAGATATTCCATCGATTACACTCACTTCTACGGTATCTCGAGTGGTACACCCATTTTCGGTAATGGAGACTTCGATCTCATAATCTCCTGTATCTGAAAAATCTGCATCGGTCGTGGTATCGGTCGGATTAGAAAAATCGACCGTCCCTGATCCGCTTAAAGTGCTCCATGAAACGTCTCCACTTCCTCCAAAGATCTCTGCTACTAAGGTCGTAGAGAGATTGCATATTTCTACGATATCAGGATCTACCTCTATTTCGGGGCTTGCGTTTACATCAGTGTCGAGGCATACTTCCTCTCCTTCACCACATTGATTTTCTACACTGAGGCAGACTGTGGCATTTCCCACATCCGTAAATTCAAAGGTTGCCGTATTATCAACCGTAGCTACCAGTATACCACCCGTAATGCTCCAGTTATATTGTGTAATCTCTGCATTATTAGGGCCTAAGAACGCCACTTGCTGACCCTGACAAATAGAAGGAAGTGATCCTAGGCTAAAGTCGTCTATGGTTTCTGATAAATCTGTATCGTAGCATATTTCATCATCGAAATCACACTCTGGAGAGCTGTATTCGTAACAGATACTGCCACTATCGGCATCATCCCAAAGTACATTGATGGAACCTTCATCTACAGAAACGAGTGTTCCATTGGTAATGCTGAAAGTATAGTTAGATACATCATCTAGACTGGGGTCAAAAGTATACTCTACCTCCGTATCACTACATTCTTCATCGTCCGGAATGATCGTGATATCTGGAAGGGCATTTACTTCTATGTCTATGCATACTTGTACGTCCCCGCAACCTGGATTAATTTCTGTCAGGCATAATTCTCCCGGTCCGGAGATAAATTCCACCAAAACCCCAGACTCATCAGAGTTAAGAATAAACAGGCTAAATGAGCCAGAAAAAATGGACCATAAGTAGTCGCTATCTGGGTTGAAATTGTCATTTAGAATTTCTATGGTAGTCCCTGCACAGACTTCTGTCGGGCCACTTAATAAAGGATTTGCGAGGTCCGAGATGTTTACCGTAGTACATACATCGGTTATGTCAGCACAGTAGAGCTCATTATCTATATCATCTTGAATGTCATTGGTCGATAGAGAGCCATTCGGCGTAGGGATATCGCTTGCATCATTTAATAGATACGAAAATCCACATACCGTATATGTCCCCGCAGGATATGAGCTCAGATCAGGAGTGGCGGTAATTTCTTGAATAACCCCATTTTCAGAAATAATAAAGTCGTATCCGTACTCATCGGTATCGGGTTCATTTCCGCTAGGGTAGCTTATAGACCAGTTAAAATCTAAATCCGTATCTCCGATACAATAATCTACGGTCCCGAGTGGTAAATCTCCGCCATCTGCTAGGCAGTCGACACTTACGGTGC
Organism: uncultured Saprospiraceae bacterium; assembly: GCA_937942405.1. Classification (GTDB taxonomy): domain Bacteria; phylum Bacteroidota; class Bacteroidia; order Chitinophagales; family Saprospiraceae; genus JAHDHU01. Next base: position 4,030 of record CALDEN010000405.1, on the reverse strand, counting down.
ATCCATCTGTATCTTGACAATCTATCCCATCTGCATCTGCAAAGACGATGTCAAAATTATTTAAGGTACCATCAAACAATCCGACATTATCCATCATATTCAAGGTCCAAGTACCGTTAATGTCACCCGTTAGATCTGTTTCGAGACATCCGTTAGAGGGATGGTAGGTACCCGTAAAAGGTCCATTGCCCTGAATAAATTCTGTGGCTGTCCAGTTATCACTATTGCCCCCATCTGGAGTAACCGTTTCATCACAGGGTAGAAAACAAACGGTGACAAAATCCAAAGGCCCGAAAGCCAATCCATCATTGATCATTAATTCTACCGATGATCCATCGGGGGCAGTAAGTTCCATTGACATTTCACGTATCGCTTCATGCTCTAGATCTATACACACTTGACATATTCTTTGACCATTTTCATTTATTTGGTCATTGGTCGCTCCTGTTATTGAGAGGGTGGCAGTAACGGGAACATTGGCGGGGGTATCTACCGGACAGTCCTCACACTCACATTGTGCCCCCATCTGGAGTGACAAGAAAATAAAACCAATGACAGATAGAAGTCGAATCATTTTAATACATACAAACTAAAAAAAGGACATAATGACTTAAACAAGGTAATAATTATAAACTGTAAACAAGGTAATTGTTCATTCGAGGAGGTAGAACTTGATCAAAATAGTATCTTGATGAAGATTATTAGCCATGTTTAGTTATTGGCATTTTCTTTTTTCGCTCAAGGCAAAAATGACTTTAGACAAGAAGATACTCATTACTCGATTCAGTTCTATAGGGGACATCGTATTATGCACTCCAGTGATCAGAGCCCTAAAGCTTCAGAAAAATTGGGAAATTCATTTCCTTACCAAAACGCGTTATTCTGCTCTATTAAGACACAATGAGTATATCGATAAGTTGTGGTCCTTTGACAATGAAATAACAGAGGTTAGCTCTCAGTTAAAAGAGGAATCATTTGATTTAGTCGTTGATCTTCATAAAAATCTGAGGAGTAAGCGTCTGATCGCTTTACTTGGTGTGCGGTCCATCTCTTTTGATAAGCTCAATGTCCAGAAGTGGTTTCGGGTTTATACTCCCTTTAATTTTATGCCAGATAAGCATTTAATCGATAGATATTACGAAGCTTTAAATGAGCTCAGTATCGTGGACGACGGTCTAGGAATGGATTTTTTTCACGGTCATGCACCTCGTTTTTTAGAGAATTTTGGGCTTAAAGCCAATGATTACATAGTATTATGTTTAGGGGCAACTTATGTGACTAAGCGTATTCCAGAACATCTAATATCGTACATTATTACTCATTTAGAACATAAAAAGATAGTGCTTATCGGGGGCAAAGATGTCGAGTCCGTAGCGGAACGTTTGGTTTATAATTTTAAGGATGTTTTTAATTTGGTAGGTAGTCATGATTTATTAGCATCTGCAGCGATTATGGATTATGCAAGTTGTGTAGTCAGTGGAGATACAGGAATGATGCATATAGCTGCAGCACTCAAAAAACCCATCGTCAGTATCTGGGGAGGAACCCATCATGATCTAGGGATGTATCCTTACTACGGTTCGATGCATGAGGACAAAAACATATCTATCGTCAATAAAGAAATAAACTGCAGCCCTTGTTCTAAAATCGGGAAACATCAATGCCCCAAAGGGCATTTTAAATGTATGATCGAACTAGATCCCCAAAAAGTAATCAAAGCCATCCAGCAGCAGCTATCGACAATAGGATAAAACTTTATCTTAGTGAACTTATTGATGCTATTTATACTTTATTTAAAAACTAAACTAAACCTGAATACTTATGTCGTTAGGACAAAATAGACCCCAGTTCAAGCTACCCGAATTCAACATCGGGAAGTATATCGTTTTTGCGTTTATCTTCTTTTTCTTATTTACCATATTATCCAATACTGTTTTTCTGACCATCGAGCCAGGAATGGAAGGTGTTTTGTTTAAGCGTTTCAGTGGAGGGATAGATAAGGAAAAAGTATATAATCAAGGATTCCATGTAATCATGCCGTGGAACAAAGTATTCCAGTATGAGATCAGAACTAAGGAAGGAGAAGAGAGTATGTCTGTATTATCCAAAAATGGATTAACCATACAAGTAGACTTATCCTATAGATACATGCCTAAGAGCGGACGTATCGGTTATCTACACGAAGAAATCGGACCTAATTACCTAGGAAGAATAATCATACCTGAGATCAGATCTGCAACGAGAGAGGTGATCGGAAAATACTTGCCAGAGGAACTATACTCAACCAAAAGAGAGGCCATTCAGGATGAGATTTTTCAATTGACACTCGAGTCATGTGACAATAAAAACATCGTAGTCGATGCGATATTAATCAAAGAAGTTGCATTACCTGATAATCTTAAAACATCGATCGAGCAAAAACTTCAAGAAGAGCAGCTGGCTTTTCAGTTTGAGTTTAAGTTGGATAGAGAACGTAAGGAAGCAGAGCGTAAGATTATCGAGGCTGAGGCCAAAGCGGCTTCTAATCGAATACTTAATGCCAGTTTAACGGATAAGATTCTGAGAGATAAAGGCATAGAGGCGACCATGGAACTCGCTGCATCGCCTAACTCCAAAGTAGTGATCATCGGAGGTACAGGAGATGGGCTACCGTTGATACTCAATAACTAAATAATCCTTTAGAGCTAGAAATTATAAAGGCGATCATTCAATTTATGGATGATCGCCTTTTATGTTTTTGTTCTTTCTTTAAAAAGATGGAAGGCTATATATTAGTTTAATACGTATGATCTAATACCTAGTTCTTACAATTAATTTCCTCTACATCTACAAGTATATATCCACCACAATTACTATTCGTAGTAAAATCTATAATCTGTGAATTGTTATCTTCTGATCTGACCTCTACTTTTCCCTCGAGTGGACATTTACAGAATAAGTCAAAGCTCAAGGGTAAGGCCAATGTGGCTTCCATTTTCTTATTATCATTATTTAAAAAGGTCATCTTTTGGAAATCGATAATCGCTAGATCATCAAAATAATTGACCGGACTAGAACTGGATCCATTATTACCTTCTACATCTCTAAAGTATATGGTTCCATTCTCCATATTTTGAATTTGATATACTTGCTCATTAGCCGTTATGATGTCTAATCCGGAGATAGACAGAAAATAATTATCATCTCCATTTGCAGATCCAGTATAAGTAGATTTAAATTCTGCCGAGCTTCCGTTTAAAGATAGCTGATCTCCATTGATAGAGAAATTTGATCTCGGGGTAAGGATGATTTCCATTCCATCGACCCCGATTTTATTACTTACATAAACCTCCAGGTCTCCGATGATGTCATTATTACTATCAGTTGTACATCCTGATGAGTATGAAAAAATTAATGTTTTAGGAAATTCATCAGGGTTCAGGTCTTCTTGACTAGGGCAATCGCTTCTATTCGTTGAGATATCTTCTGTAAAACCGATTAGATCTGGATTTTGATAAGCAGCTACCAATACCTCTTGAACGAGCGTTTTACTGATAGACATTGCTTTTGAAAAAGGGGTGTAGCTACTCTCTAGCGTTAAATCATGTTGGCTCTCTTCAGCACAACTGACAAAGAGTAAAAGCGTTAAAATCACAAGGGTGTAAGTAGATTTCATCATTAGTTTTAAATATATAGTCAGTAAGCTTCTTTAACGGAAGTGCTAGCTGAAATAAAATAAAATTTTATGGAAATTGGTCAAAATGAAACATATTACAGAAACTTGTAATATCTTGAGTTTTGTCATGAAACTCTATCTCAAATATACTGTTTTTTCTAGTCTGATAATGCTCGGTTTTATCTTGGGGTGGCATCTTTTTGTCAGTATGTATAGTTCTAGCTATTTATATTCTGAAACTGATACCATAGAAGGGAACAAAGTAGGATTACTTTTAGGAACATCTCATAAGGTAAAAGGAGGCAGCACTAATTATTATTATGCCAATAGAATAAATGCTGCATTAGAGCTGTACCACAATGGAAAGATTACAAA
>CALDEN010000404.1 GCA_937942405.1 uncultured Saprospiraceae bacterium | reverse complement strand
CTAGCCCAGCCAATACCGAATCCCGTTATTGCAAAGAAAAGCAAATTCTTGTCTGCTATATGAGGAAAGGCTAAAAACCCAAGTGCAGCTATTAACAAACAAATAGCGTGCACATATTTGGGCTTATATTTATTGGCAAATCCTACTAATATAAAAGCGACCAAAAAAGTAACAATATTATACCATCCATTAACCAGACCTGACCAACTTACAGCCTGACTATAAGCTAGCTCGTCACTGGCAGGTGTTGCATTCCACACAGAGAGTGCTATACTCTTAGATGAATTCTGCCAATAACAAAAAAGTGCATACCATTGAAACAAGTAAACCAATGCCAACTGCCACATTACACGTGGCATGACTTTTATAGCTAGGAATATTTCTACTAACGGACCCCAAACGCTGCGTTTCTCACTTCTCAACTTAGCTAACTCATTTTCTGTAGGAGGTATTTCCTCGGTCTTACTCATGCTCCATAGTATAGAAGCAATGGAACAAAACGCACCAAGGAAAAAGGAGGCATATACCCATGTAGGCAAGGATCCTGTCTTGCCTATAATGATAAGGGGGAAAATAAAGAGAGATAGATTAGATAAGGTTTGGCCTAAGCCCGTAAAAAAACTCTGCATCTGAAACCCTAAGGGTTGCTGTTTCTCTATAAGCTGATCTGCAATTAAGGCTCGATACGGTTCCATAGCCGTATTATTTCCCGCATCTAAAATCCATAATAGACCTGCTGCCATCCATAGCGAACTACTAAACGGAAAAGCCAATAATGTAAGACTACACAATATCGCACCGATCAAAAAATACGGTTTTCTTCTTCCAAATTTAGGACTCCAAGTCTTATCACTCATCGCACCGATTATCGGCTGGACGATCAGACCCGTAACGGGACCAGCTAGATGTAGTAATGGAATCTGATCTGGAGCGGCTCCGAGAAAATCATAAATAGGCGTTACGGCACTTTGTTGCAATCCAAAACTATATTGAATTCCAAAAAAACCGACATTCATATTTAGAATTTGCCAGAAACTCAACTTGGTTTTTTTCAACATATTATTTTAGATTAAACTCCACAAGTAGTGCCTACTTGATAGAATAGTTTTTGTCAATTACAAAATCTGCTTTATCAATCAAAGGACTCACAATTTTATGCTCTATTTCTAAAACCAATTCTATCAATGGATCATAATCCTCTCTTGTTCGCTTGATACGGTTTTGAAAAGTTTCGCGATAGGTTCTGCTTAAAAATATTTTGTGATCTATGTTTTTTAGCAAAAAAGAATATACTCCTTCTATTATCAATACCTCAGTATTCGATAAATCTAAATCCTTTTCAGAAAAAATATTTTCCCTGTAATTTACCACAGGAATGGTAATGTTTTTTTTATTTGATTTAAAAGCGATTATATGCTCATTTAATAATGGCATGTCCAGTTCATGAGGTCCTACGTTATTTAGACTTTCCATCCTATTTTGATGATTATCTTTAGGAGGAAGAATAAAATAAGAATCCATATGTACCGTCGTGCAGTTAAAACCTTTTGCCATCAATTCTTTTTCTAAACAAAATGCTGTAGTAGATTTTCCACATCCCGATTCGCCTCCGATTACAATAACTGTTTTTTGGAAAGAATGATTAGTATGATCTATAATACGTTCACAAAGAGCCTTACCTAAAAGGTAATACTCGTCTTTAAAATTAAATTCTTCCTCAATGTTATCCGTCCCCTTCATCCTTTATAATAAATCGATTTGACTATCTTTTGATTTTGCAGTTTTGCAAAGAAATAATATACCGGTGGCTGTATAACATAACTCCTGAGTTCCCATCGGCTCTTTTGTATCAGCACTTAGGTACTCATCGAAATTAAAGTCTTTTACTTTGTTTAACAGATCGAAACTTAAATCACATAACTGACTTAGAGCATCATACTTACCATGCTTATGCAATACTAATGCAAACCACCCAAGCCAGATAAACCATATGCCGCCGTTGTGATAATGGTGAGGTTTATTCTTAAAATCAAATAAATGAAAATTAGATAGTAATCCCCATTTGGGATGTTCCTCATCTATTACAGGATAAAAAGCACCGGGCAAATTTCCTTTACTTAAAAATTTATCTGTTATCCAATCCAATGACCTTGTATACTCTTTACTCTCGATTTGAGAATCCAATAATCCCAACAAATTATGAGCAGCGAAATCAAATGTATCATTTACTCCTGATGGCCTGAATGTACAATTGTAATATCCTTTCGATTTGTTGAAATACTTAGCTTTAATTTTTTCTTTTATGGCCCCAGATTTAAGGCTCCATGTTTCATTTTTAAAATGCTTTCCTAGTAACTCTAAAGCCCATGCTCTTAAAACTTGATCGTAAAGAATGTATCCCTCGTAAGGGTACTCGTCGGCCCAGTTTCCTCCCTGAGGTATATACATTAAATCGTTGCCATTATACTCTAAGGCATCTAGCAATAAAATAGTAGATTCTACATACTCAAGATCATACTTTATACCCTTATCCATTAATAAACCTATCGCAACAAGGTACCAAGTGGCCGAATCTATTTTTGGGCTTAAAGTTCCATAACTTATATGTTCTACTTCATCATGGACCATTTTGAAATTTGAAGCGATCTGACCTTGCGGTCCTTTAGTCTTAAACAACATTTCTACGGTAGACTTCATTCCGTTTATAACTACGGTGTCCCCATACAATAGACCTGCTATTCCAGCCATTACAGCATCACGGGTAAATACAGAACCATAATTTGTAATGTCTGTACAAGATGCTTTTATCCCATTAGGGGTAGTCGCTCTCCTTAACAATTCTAAAGAATTAGATTCCCAATAATCAAGTTTGTAATGAGCTTTCAATCTTTAGATTCAATTTTTATGATGATAATAAATTTACTGTATTGTGAAATGATCATTTATGTCCAATACTCCTATTTGAAAAATTCGCTATTAGGGTGTTGACCCTAATAGCGATTGTGAAGTAACAATGTTCACATATGAAAAAACTAGATAAAAAACTATTTTTTTAAAATTGATATCTCAAAGTTCCAGATACTGATCTACCTGTAATAGATCTAGCTCTTAGATAATTTATTTGACCTTCTGTAATTGCACCTTCTTCTGACTCCGTAATTCCAATCGTATCTAAAAGATTGTTACCGTTTATAGATAAAGAAAGTCCCTTTGTAATTCCAAAAGAAACAAAACCATTAACCGCCATATAACCTGGCATTACAAGCTCATTACCATCTTGGGCAAACGATTTAGACTGTCCGACTAAACTTAGTCCTAGCATATGGTTTCCTACAGTGTAACTAGGCATTATGCTATACATAAGATCTGGTTGTCTTCTAGGTGTATTCCCAGCAGTAGGTCTATCTCCAGCCTCGTTATCTAGAATCTCCGCTTTAGTGTAAGTAAGTGCTCCTCTCAATCCAAAGTCACTAATCGCATATGATCCTTCTAGCTCTAATCCGATAGCAGAATAATCGTTCTCGATTACTTTTTGAGTAGTGGCTTCAAAACCACCCTCCTCGGTTGTCGCTGCATAGAAAGCCGTTACAAATAAGCCTCCTGATTTAAATCTAGATTTCCATCCTAGTTCTGCTTGTTGAATTACATCTTTAGGATTTCCGAGAGATAAAAGAGAAGATCCTGGATCTACTGCTCTATCCGCCTTAGGCGAAGCTCCCTGACTGAATCTAGCAAAAACTGCCTGTGAGTTACTCAGTGCATAATTACCACCTAAAGAATAAGAAACATAGTCATAATCATAGTCTACTACGTTTTTCTTAGCATGATCGATTACAGCTACATTTTCTTCTATCGTACTTATAGATCCATCGTTGTTAACATCCAATGGCCCTACCGATGGACCTGAACCAAAACCAGTTACTGTACCAAAATCCCATCTTAAACTCGCATCTACAGTAAATGCATCCGTAACCACAACTTCTGCAGAAGCATATGGTGCTACTATATCATAGTTCAGATTATATCCTCGTTGACAACAGTTACCCCATACAGGTACCCCATATGCAAACTGACCGCTAGAACTAGCAGGAGTTCCATCAGCTAGGGTAATATCTACCAAACCAGCATTGTCACCTTTCACTTCCATTAAGTAAGAGTTCCAAAGCCACGACATTTCTATATTTTGATTTCCTTTAAACAAACCTGCGTTAATAGTAAATTTATCATCAAAGGTCTTAGATAAATTCAAGTCACTCATTAGGTTATCGAAATTATCAAGCTCAGTATTAAACGAGTGAATGACTTGTAAAAGATCACCTGTAAATGCTTCACCATTATGTGCGTATGTTAATGAAGCGTCCGTAAGATCTAAACCTGTTGCTCCAGATACGGTTCCTAGCATATCCGCAGTTGTTCCAAAAGCAGATGGAAATGGAGAAATGAATCTACCAGAATTCATTGCATATCTTGTTTTATTCTTAAGATTCCATCCGTTACCGATATCGAAAGAAAATTCAGCTCCTACAGAATTAGATTTAGGATGCATTCCATCGGCAAAGTCAGTGTTGTTTCTCTGTCCATATGATCCTATCCCGAAATCCGATTGTAGGTTGACACTATGAGGAGTGTCCTTTGTAATATCAAAACCATCATCAGCACTTACGTTTTCCCAAACTGGGTCCGCATTAGTACCAGATACTTGAGCAGGCATAGGCATATAAGCAGCAGTCCTGTCATTCAAAGTTTTGAAATAAACTCTGGCGTAACCATTATCAAATCTTTTTGTCAAGTTTGCTTTTAACTGTCCACCTTTGTTTGCAGTATAACCTGCATTTCGGATACCTTCTCCTGATCTATAGAACCCACCAACGTGGAAACTTAATCCATTTCCGATAGGTGCCCCGTATTCAAAATCAGTTCTTACTGAATTATAATCTAAACCAAAAGTAGTTGCAACACTTCCTCCTTCAACTTCTCCAGTCTTACTGATAAAATTTATAATTCCTGCAGGAGAGTTAGACGACATAGTAGAAGCAGAACCACCTCTGATCGCCTCAATACGGCTGATCGTCTGATCTGCTCTTAAGAATATATCAGATGTTGCAAATGCGATATCACCAAACATAAATATCGGCAATCCATCCTCTTGTAACTGTAGGTACTTAGATCCTCCGGCAGAAATAGGAATTCCTCTTACCGCAATATTTGTATTTCCTTCTCCACCAGAAGATTCAGATCTGATACCAGGTATCGTTCTAAATATCTCCGCAGTCGTTCTAGGGGTAGAAAAAGCAATATCATCCGTTCTTAAAGTAGTGATTGATACACTTGACTTAAGCTTAGATCGTGGATTAGCTGTTCCAGTTACTGTTATTTCATCTAAACCCATTGCATCTAAACCCATTATGAGGTTGACGGTCTGCATTGCATCTGATGTCAATGTTATTTCCTGAGAAGCATATCCTACATAAGATAATCTTACTGTAGATCCTTCAGTTAAACCAGACAGTTCGAAATTTCCGTCTAGGTCCGTTATTGTACCATTATTAGAAGTCTTGTCGAGTACTGATACTCCAATTAAGGCAGTCCCATCATCATCTACTACATTACCCTTTAGTGTTATTTGGGCAAAAGATGAAATTGTAGAAAATATTGCAAAAAGCAACATTAGTAGAATTTTGTTTTTCATAATTTAAATAGTTAGTGTATTTCAAAAACATGAAACTAATAATCAAATATTAAAATTTGAATCTTATATTTACGCAACCCGTACCGCAACGGGTTGCTGTTGAAAACTAGTAGGAATGAAGAGAATCACAATCAGAGATTTAGCAAAAATGCTGCAATTATCTCCCTCTACCATCTCTAGAGCTCTATCGGATCACCCAGACATCAGCGAAAAAACAAAAACTAGAGTAAAAGAAACCGCAGAAAAATTTAACTATTCTGTCAATCTTCATTCTTCTTTTTTTAGAAATAAAAAATCAAACCTTATTGCATTGATCATCCCAGAGATCAATATGTTCTATATACCCAGTATGATTAATGCAATCAATGAATACTTATACCGTACGGAATATTCTCTATTTGTTTTTATATCAAAAGATAAGCTCAAAAGAGAAAAAAAGATTGTCCAACAATGCATCAAATGGGCTGTAGAGGGTGTCTTAATCAGCCCATCATATGAAACCCGTAATCTAGATCATCTAAAGTCTCTACAAATGGCAGATATTAAAACAGTAGTGCTAGATAAAATAGTACGAAATAGTGAATTCCCTTCTGTTTCTATAAATAATGTAAGTGCCTCTTATTCTGCAGTAGATCATTTATTAAAGAATGGACACAAACATATATTGGGGATTTTTGGGAACCCTGACATTGCGATCACAAACGAACGCGTAAAAGGTTTTATCAATGCCCATGAAAATCACAAAGAAAAATGCCAAAAAGAAAATATCATAACTGTAGTAAATATCTCAGAACTAGATTCTATACTGCCTGTAATACTACAACACAATCAAAAAATAACTGCCATATTTTCTATGTCTGACGAAATATTAGCCAAGGTTCATTTTAGTTTAATGAAATTTGGAAAGCGGATACCACAAGATATCTCATTAATTTCCATAAGTGACGGTTTCTATCCTCATCTCACTTTCCCCAAAACCAGCTTTATCAAAGACTCCGGAAGCAAAATGGGTAAAAAGGCCTGCAATCTATTAATCCAACAAATCCATAAAGAAAAATCAAATAACAGACACCTAGAGATAGAAACTAGACTTGTAGAGCTAGATTCCATCCGAACATTAAACAATAACTAACTACTCAGACTGAAACAATAAATATGGTTACGAAGTACCTCTCAATAGATTATTGATGTCTAAAAGGCCGACTCTTAGATAAGCAATGATAAAGTGCAACGATACTTACTAAGCGATATATTTTCAGCTTTGATTCCCACCTCAAGTGTCGTCCTAAAGTGTAAAGTCTCTTAAATCTGGGATTTATGCCTAGTTTTAAGGTTTGTCCTTTAATTTAAGGATATAAACCAACCATATACCAATTATTCACGTATGAATTAAATGGATGGATATTTATCTTAATACCCCATTATTGCATAAAAGAAACAGTATGATCAAAGCAAAATTTTACCTAGTCCTGATTTTAATATGTTTTTATCATTTCTGTTTTGCACAGAATGTTCCTATTCTGAGCTATGATGTAAATACTTATGGACAAGTTCAGTTAGAAATAGACGGGGATGCTGACAAGTATTATCTTCTTACCGCTCGACATGCCCCTGATCTAGCTTATGAGTCGATAACTTCCATGACCCTGGGTGTGGATGGTACGATGTATGTTTCTGAGCCACTGGCTGCATTTCCTGTTACCAGCTATAAGATAACAGCACATAGTATTGCTGATCCCGATGATACGGACGGTGATGGTGTAGATGATATTACAGAATTTAATGACTTACCTACACAATCGCCTTTAAACTATGCCGACCCGATTTCTTTCCTGGACGGCACTACATCTATAAACAGCTACGAGATCTACTCCGAACTGGGAGTTATAAATAATAATATCCCTTGGGCTCCATTTCTAAATAATCAAGAGTTTGTAAAATTTGTAATCGTTAATCAAGATTCAGACAATCCAGAAGTATACTTTGTAAATAGCAAGACACATTATATACATGCCGATTTTATCGCTACACTTAATCTCAGTAACTCCGATAATACGGTTACAGGTGAGATCGTATACAACCCCAATGAGATATTACCATCGGGCGTAATAGGAACTTACTCGATGAACTATTCATTTGGGAGCTCATTTACATTTACACATACACAGCGGACATTTGAACTATTGGCTGCTAATATGCCCTATCTACAAAACAACTTTAAGCATTTTATAGCAGATGTCGGTGAAGACGATTATCAAAATATTTACAAAGACGACTTTGTAGATTCACGAATCACCGTAGATCTAGAGTCTGACATATTTTCAGATGTAGATTTTTTACCATTCCACCAAGCGGAAGGTTTTGGATATTTTAGACAGATGCAACTGGACGAAAATCCAGGATCACGAGATATCGTTATCTATGATGTACTGCCTAATTCATTGCCACGTGTAGGTGGTATAATTACATCCGTCATCCAAACACCGTTATCTCATGTAAACCTACGTGCCATACAAGACGATGTACCTAATGCATATATACGTGAACCTTTAGCTGTGGACTCGATCGCTTCTCTCATCGGAAAGTACATATACTATAAAGTAGAACAAGATAGATACGAAATAAGAGAAGCCACACTGGATGAGGTTAATGACTGGTTCGATAAATTACGCCCGACTGAGGAGCAGATTCCAGACAGAGATCTTACACAGACGGAGATACTCCCATTAGACGAAATCGATTTTACAATGTCTACGGCATTCGGAGCTAAGTGTTCTAATGTAGCTACTATGCGGACTTTTGGTTTTCCAGAAGGAACCATTCCTGACGGATTCGGTATCCCTTTTTATTACTATGACGAATTCATGAAGTTCAATGGTTTTTACCAAAAGGTAGAAGAGATGATCAGTGACCCGATGTTTATTACCGATCTAGAGACGCGGATAGAAGACCTTAGTGATTTTAGAAAAGAGATCAGAGCTGCAAATATGCCTCAGTGGATGCTCGATGATCTTCAAGACATGCATGATGCCTTTCCAGAAGGAACCGCAGTACGGGTTAGATCTAGTACAAATAATGAAGACTTACCTGGATTTAGTGGTGCCGGGCTATATACTTCTAAGACTCAGTATCTAGACGAAGGTCATATCTCTAAATCTGTCAAACAAGTGTATGCAAGTATCTGGAATTTTAGAGCCTTTGAAGAAAGAGATTTCTATAGAGTAGACCACTATATCGCTGCGATGGGTTTACTCTGTCACCCCAACTATCAAGAGGAAAAGTCCAATGGTGTAGGAGTAAGTTTAGATCCGATATACTCGACAGATAATACTTTCTATCTAAATACACAAGTAGGAGAATCACTAATTACAAATCCCGATGAAAATTCCATACCTGAAGAAATTCTTTTAAATCAAGATCCTGCCGAAGGCTATTTTGTATTAAGAAATTCAAATCTAGTGCCTAACGGAGAACTCGTAATGAGCGAAGAGTACCTAGATCTCATGAGAGATTACCTCAAAGTAATACATGATGAATTTGAAATATTATACAATGTAGTCGGAGCCGAAGGATTCGGTATGGATATCGAATACAAGGTCACCGCAGAGGATAAGATGATCATCAAACAAGCAAGACCTTGGGTATCATTCTGGGCTGATATCAAGTCTAATTTTGATCTAGCTGTGGAGGAAATCTCCAATCCACAAAGCTCATCTACACTAACGGATGCTGAAATAGTGACTGCCAAAATTGTAAATAGAGGCTTAAGAGACATGAAGGATTTTGAAATCTCACTACTAGTCGATGGTCAGGCAGTGGAGACGATAACTGTAACAGACGAGCTAGCTCCACAAAGTACTGGGGAGTATTCATTTACACTTCCGCAAGATTTTTCTGTCATCGGCGATTATCAGGTAGGTGCGGCAGTCACTCACATATCAGACGGGTATAGTCCCAACGATACACTATTGACGACCATCAGCAAACTATATGCTCTAGAAGGAAGTATCACTGCTGAACTTGGTGAAATAAAATGTGGCTCCGTGGTAGAGGTCCTAGCCACCATTAAAAACTTAGGAGAGAATACCTTTAGTAACACGATCATAGAAGTGATCTCTAATGGCGTACTCGTGGAGACCATTAATTATGATTTTGGAATTCCCTACTCAGAGGAAGTAGAAATACCGATAATAGTCACAGAAAATCTACAAGAAACCGGAAACATAATTACGCTTAATCTGGCTGATATAAATAATCAACAAGATGCCGTATCAGGCAACAACATGTCATCCATTACAACAGATCTAGAGTCGGATTTTACATTTGTTACATTACTGATAAATACAGATGACTACCCTGAAGAGACTTCTTGGTTATTATTTAACTCTGTTACAAACGAGATTATAGACTTTGACAATCTCACACCCACTGTAGAAGTTTATACCAAAGAAATCTGTGTAGCTGACAATACATGCTTTACACTACTCGTAAATGATACTTACAATGATGGCATCTGCTGTTCGTATGGGATGGGTAACTTTTCTATCCTAGATGCAAATGGCGAAACGCTCGTATATAATAGTGGCGATTTTGGAGGGCAAGCCACAGAAGATTTCTGTATAGGTGATAACATATGTTTTCTCAATGCAGACATCACCACATCAAATGCCAGTAATAATCAGCTAGCAGACGGAAGCCTTACAATCAATGCTTTTAATGGAATAGAACCGTATGAGTATAGCATAGATGGTGGACAAACATTTGTATCCTCCAATGTTTTTGAAAATCTACCTTCGGGTGATTATATGGTTGTCGTTAGAGACTCCAGTGATCCTGTATGTATTTATGAAGAAGTCGTTACCATAGAAGCAGATATAACCATAAGCGTCGACGATCTATCTCCTAGCAACATAAAAGTATATCCTAATCCTACCATGGGAAATATTGTAATAGAACTTGATCAAAATTTTACAATTACTGGAAATGTCACTATTCAGGTTTATGATAACCTAGGAAAGACCATACATAGCACCTCTATCTCAGAGTCAGAATCTAAGGCCACAATATCTATAGAACAATATCCAGCGGGAACCTATATCGCCAAATGCTTCAACCAAGATTTTGAAAAATACTTTAAAGTGAT
>CALDEN010000403.1 GCA_937942405.1 uncultured Saprospiraceae bacterium | reverse complement strand
TCACTCTGATCAATGCATTTTGGCCTTTTTGTGAAAGCTCCATTACGACCTTGCCACGTCTTTCTGTAGATATAGCCTGACTAGCATTTTTGACTAGGTTGTTAAGTATTCTGATCAGTTGATTCCGATCTGCAAATATGTACATATCGTCGATAGGCAGTATCAGTTGGAAGTCAAAATCTTCACGTCCTTCAAAAAGTTCATGTACATTTTCTACCAATTCATTGATGACTAGTTTTTCTTTAGAGCCTTTGGGCATTTTTGCTAGATTGGCAAAGGAGTTAGCGATTTCAGTAAGTGTATCGATTTGTTCGACTAGTGTACGAGAGGTCTTTCTGATAATGGCTTGAGTATTTTCGGGATCAGCATTGATGGCTCTTTCTAGAGACTGTACCGAGAGTTTCATCGGTGTGAGAGGGTTTTTAACTTCGTGTGCCACTTGTTTTGCCATTTCTTTCCATGCATGATCTCTTTCTGTTTTGGCGAGGAGAGTTGCACTTTCTTCGAGCTGTGAGATCATGGAATTATATTCTTGGATGAGGATACCGATTTCGTCACGACTATCCCATTCGAGCTGCTCGTTTTTACGACCTAGTTTGGTCTGTTTTAGCTTTTGCGAAAGCACAGTTAATGGGAAGGTAATCGAATTTGCAACACTGATAGCGATTGCTCCTGCAAGTAAAAACAAGAATACGTATAGATTGAGAATAGTGCTGATAAACTCTCTGAGACGCTCTGCAATTTTGTCTGTAGATCGATGGTTTATTTCTGCAAAGCCATAGATCATGGGATTGAGTCTTTTCAGAGCGATAAAGCTGAAGTACTCTTGATTACTAAATGTATTGACGGTATTCAGTCTAGGATTTAGATTGAATAAATTAGCTGTTGCAAAACCGAGATTGGGTTTTTTAGATCTGTTGATACTGTTTATAAGCACAGCATTGCGATCATATAGACTTATATCTACATTGTGTATTTCGCTAAGCTCTTGTAATGAATTACTGAGTATGATCAGAGATCCTTGATCGTCCAGTGCATCTTTATTGGTGGCATAGATGTCTTTTTGTATTTTTTCTAAGTCTCGTACAAACTCTTGATTCTGATTAGATTCCAGTATGTTTTTAAAATAATAGAAGGATACAAATCCGATAAAGAGGAAAGAGATTATGATCAGAGCGATCACCATAAGTTGTAATCTAGACCTCAGCGAATTGGCTTTTTTAAATTTTAAGTTCAGACTTTCTGGTAGGAATTCATACACCGAATTGATCACCGTAAGACTGAATAAAAGTAGACCTATAAACAAAAAGAAAAAAGAGAACAAGGACATCGGTTTGAGTAGATTGGCAATGGCTTCTACCGATATGAGCTTCAGCCCATCTTTCTTTTCTTTAACGATAATGGAGTTTCTTTCTATGAAGTACTTTCCATTATCCAGATTTATAAATTTATCAAAATCAGTATTGTTGTTGTTTTGCTTCTTAAGAACTAATGTATTTTGATAGACAATGTAATCCGTTTCTACTTCTTTTATACTCAGAGTATTTTGGGCTTTTAAGCCAAAATAAATCCGCAAACGATTACCAGGGTAGTTGTCATTTTCGATAAAAAAGGAGAGTAAATAGGCCCTTTTAAAAGGATTGTAATATACGTCTGGTCGTATTAATTTGGCTGTACTTATATCAGAAATCAGTTCATCCTCTCTGGTAAAATCATTTGAAAAATAATTATTTGCATACCCATCAAATATAAAAATGTCGAATTCAGGATCGAGTAGATTTTCTGGTAATTGTGCGATACTTGATCGGAGGTATTGTTGGATATCTGATTTTTCAAACTTTCCGGGATAGGGAAGACTACCGATCTTTTCGAGTATTCCGCTCTGAATGATGGCTTCTTTTACCTGTAGTACTTCTCGATTTACTTTGGAGTCATCCGAGATGTGTATCTGATCTAGAAAAGCACTCCGCTCTATGATCCTTTTCTGAAAACTCAGCCCGAATACTAAGGCGGCCGTGAATCCTGCATAGAGCACCATCCACCATATCGTCCATGGTAGATTTTTGATTTTGTTATCGACAAAAAGATCTTGCATTAATAAAAATGCCGAGATGGAAATATAAAACAACCATGCTGAGGGGTAGTCGATAAAGTAGAGGTAGATAGGCAGCGTCATGAGCATACTGATACTGATCATAACTGTACGTTGATGCCAGTTAAGCTTCCATTTCTTCATTCGCTCAGCGGTGCTGTAATGGAGGAAAAAGGAAGACATCAATATCAGTACCAGCGATAGGATCTCTAATAAACTATGCTTATCGAATGAGATAATCTGATTATTGTCGATGATGATCTCTGTCGTAAAAATCAGTCCTTTGGTCAAGAATACAAAACCGATCAGTATCGCTAGAGATACAAACATCAGGGTGACCGGTACGAGTATTTTAGTCCATGTTTTTTGAGCTATGTCTAATCGATGATTACATAATAGTAATACCCCCGAAAAGAGAAAACTGCTATTCCAGAATACGTCTCCTACACTTCGATGCAGTATGGAAAAGTCATTACTAGGATTAAATATTTGCTCGAGTATATAGCAACTGTAAAAGTCTATTTGGCTTAAGCCAAAACGAGTAAGTAGTAAAATAGCTAGAGCGGAAACTAATCCGATGACTGACCTCGAGGTATGTAAAATTTGTTTGGAAAAAAGATTATGCCAGAATAGAAATAAAATCGTAGATATCAAAAGTAAACTGAAGCATAAAATGGTTTTCCATTTGTTCATCGTAGGATACATCTTCTTCAGATATACCGGTATGCCATTGAGTACTATTTCATGAGTAGCATCGGCTTTAGTTGATTTACTGAATTGATGTTCCGCTTTGGCCTCTTTGATTATATTTGATGAAATCTTACCAGAATCATCAAACAGATTGAGATCTCTTTTTATGGTATAGGTTTGCCCTTTGTCTATCTGTAAAAATTCGGATGCTTCTGAGTTATAGTCTATGATTACGGGATCATTCCAGTAGAGTAGCGTGTCACTAGAATATATGTTTATCCGTAATGCCGAAAAATCACTACTCCTAGATCGATCATTGATGATGCTGTTGAGCTCATTTACAAAATCTAAGTTTGCAGGGATGAGTAGTTCCGACTTGGAAAGTTGAGTTTTGACCAATGACTCGATCTTTTCCAACTCTAAATCTGCAGTATTTCTTTTCAATAAGAAGTTGTGACATCCCAGTGTGATGAAGCAACTGATGATCAGTGCAAAAAAGATTTTATAGAGGAGGGTAGTTTTAATGAGTCTATTTTTAGTAAAACCCTTAAAAATAAGTTAATTACATATTAAATAAAAGCATAATATGATTTAAATGAGCTCCTTAGATTTTCATGCTCTATCTTTATGGCTGATATTAACTTCATCGTGCTTTTATCAATGGATAGAAGTAAGGAAAGTCCGGACAACGTAGAGTACCATACCATCTAAAAAATGGATTCCTTTTAGGAGGAAATAGACAGTGCCACAGAAAGCTATACCGCCTATGTTTTTTATTAAGCAGGTGAGGGTGAAAACGTGAGGTAAGAGCTCACGATCTGAGGGAGTAATCTCTTGGATGGGTAAACCTTTTGGGTTGAAATGCCATGTATATTTCGGTTTATGTATGTAAGTAAGTTACTCGCTTATAAAGAGGTGTATACCTCTTTGCCGAAAGGGGTAGGCAGAATAGATAAATGATGAAGCACTCTTCAGGGAGTGAACAGAATCTGGCTTATAATAATATCAATAAAAAAAGAGGCTCACTAAATTTTTAGTAAGCCTCTTTTGTATTTTATGGATGTCTTTAAAGACTAGTAACCGTCGTCTTCAAAGTCAAATGTCAGTGTAAATCTCAATGTATTATCTAGCGGATTTCTTCTATTATTAGTAGGCACTAAGTAAGAAAGATTTAACCCAAATACATTATATTTTAGTCCCAATCCTACAGTTAAAAACTGTCGATCACCCTTCAAAGCATTTTCGTAGTAGTAGCCAGCTCTAACTGCAAACTGCTGATCGTACCAGTACTCTAAACCGAACGAGTAATTCAGTTCTTGTATCTCTTCACCAAAACCTCCTTGTGCATCACTAAAAGATCCTAGTAGGGCAGAAAACATAGATTGCTGTCTGTAGTCCGGAAATCCATCTCCGATAGTTCCATCTGCTTGTAGTTCTGTATCATAATCAGGATTAGTCACACAGTCGTTTGGATCATTAGGGTTTGAAAAAGTACATGGTGATACAGGAGTCGGTAACAATAATTTATTGATATCGAATGCAAAAGTCATTTTATTGAATTCGTCAAAATTCATAGTAAGAGCTGTTCCCAGTCCCATATTCATAGGTAAAAAATCCTTTGCTACACTTTCAGTATAAGTAACCTTAGATCCTATGTCAGAGAATGTAAGTCCGAAGGATAGATCACTTTCATAAGATGATATTTCGATTTCTTTTTTGTAGTACATAGATACATCTACAGCGATCGCATTGGCAGCAGAGATGTCTACAGTTCCTACTCTCTGACCAGACGCCAGGTTAGAGTAGATGTATTTTCCAGTTAATCCTGCAGAGAAGTTTTCTCCTAGTTTTCTTGCATATGCTACTGCAAATTCCAGTTCTCTAGGTTTGCCACTTCCGGTAGGATTACCATCTTGGTCTGTAAAATCGATGTCTCCTAAAGAGAAAAATCTCAAACCAAATCCAACAGTTGACAATTCATCGATTTGTTTAAATCCAGATAAATAGGTCAAATACACGTCTTG
>CALDEN010000402.1 GCA_937942405.1 uncultured Saprospiraceae bacterium | reverse complement strand
CCTTCGTAGGATACACAGGGATAATTGCGGTGCTAACAGGAATGGCTCTGATCTATATGATCGTTATGTGTCTGCTCGCTATAGATGCTTTTCTTAATGCTGCCTTATCCATATATACGAGTTATGAGGTATCTAATCGTATTCCGATTAAGGGTTTTGTACAGGTCTTTAAAATCATCATTTACTTTACGAGTGCGATATTTATCATTTCCATTTTATTGAATAAAACACCGGTATATCTATTTAGTAGTTTAGGAGCTCTGACAGCCATATTGATGTTTATTTTTAAAGATGCCATTTTGGGTTTTGTAGCAGGAATCCAATTGTCAGCAAATCAGATGGTGGCAAATGGCGACTGGATAGAGATGCCGAAATATGGTGCAGACGGAGACATTATCGAGATCGCTCTGACTACAGTCAAAGTCCAAAACTGGGACAAAACGATCACTACCATTCCGACCTATGCCTTGATCACAGATTCTTTTAAAAACTGGAGGGGGATGTCTGAGTCGGGAGGACGACGGATAAAGCGATCGATCAATATAGATATGAATACCATTCAATTCTGTACAGATGAGATGCTGGAACGTTTCAGCAAAATTCAGTACATCTCAAGTTACATCGAAAAAAAGAAAACAGAGTTGCAAGAAAAAAACGGAAAGGCCAAGGTCGATGATTCCAGCCT
The DNA here is from genome assembly GCA_937942405.1 of uncultured Saprospiraceae bacterium. GTDB lineage: Bacteria > Bacteroidota > Bacteroidia > Chitinophagales > Saprospiraceae > JAHDHU01. The sequence goes on along the minus strand of CALDEN010000402.1, from coordinate 2,301 downwards.
TGTCAATGGAGTGCGTATGACCAATATTGGAACCTTCCGGACGTATGTACAGGCTTACCTAATGAACCATCCGATGCTCAGCAAAGAGATGACCTTACTTACGAGACAGTTGGCACCGACTGAGCATGGATTACCTATTGAGATTTATGTATTCAGTAAAGATAAAGACTGGGGTAATTATGAAAATATCCAAGGCGATATCTTTGATCATATATTATCAGTAGTACCAGAATTTGATCTACGATTATTCCAAAATCCGAGCGGTGCTGACTTTCAGAAAATGAGTATTTAGTAGCTTGTAGGGATTCTGTTGGGCTCAGTTATGATAAGTCTACAGGTTTACTTTTATATCAATAATATGCTCTGCCGCGGATCTAAATCCGATCAGATTTCCATCAGGATCTCTGAACTTAGCGATCGTTCCCCAGTCAAATTCATTATAAGTATATGGAATTGAATTTTGATCTAAAGGGATGCACGCCTCTTTGACATTAGCAACATTGAGTCTGATACATGTCCGGTCTCGGGAAGGTGGAGTAGCAGTAGTGAGCTCCGTCTCATCATCGATCTCTACCATAAGATAGCTGCCGTGAAAATCAAAACAGGTCAAACTGTCTTTTCTATACATCACGTTTAAACCCAGTGTGTTTTCATAAAAGTCTACACAGTCTATATAGTTTATCGTATATAGGATAAATCCCGTTTGCTCGATTTTCATAGAAATCTATTTTGAGTTTACTCAGTATTTACTCCTCCTCATCTTCTGCATCTAGCTGCTCGACCACAGAGAGTATCCAGTTGATGACTTTGGGGCTGAGGTATTTTGCGATACCCGCTTTACGCTGAGCCGTCTTTAGAATATTGATGTTCTTGTATCCCATTCCTCTGGCTTCTGCCAAATCGATGTATTCTTGCCATTCTTCTGCGGTATGCATATTGAACTGGCCTCTCATAATGTCGAGATCAGTAGGGTCTTGTAAGTCGTATTCTGGCAAATTATAAGATTGAGATCAGGGATTAATAATAGTATGAAGATAGGGTCTTTTGGGAATTGGGGATGTGGAATTTCGGGATAATATTGTGATATGGTATAAGATCAGGAGGAGTGATATCTCAGATGTTTTAATATGCGTATTCAATCCCGATCTATGTAGGATGCTGAAGTGGTTCTTAGCTCATTTTTTTTCGGATGATAAAAACAGATAAAGAAATTATGATTAGATATCCAATAATCAATAAGGTTAATACATAGAACTTATTACGTTGCATGACCACATAATCTGCAATTCCCGAATTCCAGAAAAGCCATTCATCTGATAATCCCGAAGCTATATTGTAATTGCCTGTTTCTAAAACGATAATCCCATTTTTTGATTTAAGGTCTATTCGTGCTGCTGTATTAATTGCGTTATTTCCACTACCATCGTGGCCTATTATATGAGAGTTTTGATCATTTTGACTATACAGATGAGGCCCTAGTCCATAGATGCCGATGTCATTTATAAACGTCTCGGCAGTACTCATTTCTGCAATCATCTCTTTAGAAAGTACGGGGTTATCAGAGACACTGGCTTTCATAAATAGGAACATGTCTGAGGTACACGTAAATAATGAAGCTGCTGCAAGGGAAGTAAATGTATTGACCTGTCTTGTTGTCCCTTCTTCAGTATAGATCTGGACCAACTGAGCATTTGGTTTTTCAGATAGTACAAATGTTGAATGTTTCATGCCTAATGGCTCAAAGACCTCTGTAGTCATATATTCTTGAAATGAAAGACCGCTTATTTCTTCGATTAGTAATTGCAATAAGGTATAGCCAGCACCAGAGTACATATACTTACTTCCGGGTTCATAACCTACAATCGCAACGCCGTCAGAATATTCAGTGTCTGAAGCTTTTGTCAATGATTCTTCAATAGTCTGAACATTTTGGTCCTGTGTAAACCCGTTATATCCGAGATCATCTACTAACCCAGACGAATGAGAGAGTAGTTTTCTGACAGATACTTTATTATTATCAAATTCACTCTCAGGTAAGTGCCATCTTGTGAGGTAGTCGTCTATCGGTTTATCTAAATCCAGTTTTCCCTGCTCTACCAATTTTAAAACTCCAAAGGATGTTACCCATTTACTGATAGATGCAACTGGAAATAAAGTATGTTCATTTACCGAATGGTCCTTAGAGTAAAAGTAGTCTTCGGATATTTTTCCATTTTCAATAAGTACCATGGCTAAATTCCCAACAAACTCATCAGCTATTTTTTCTTTAGAAGCTTCGATAAAGGCTTTTGAAGTATTTTC
>CALDEN010000401.1 GCA_937942405.1 uncultured Saprospiraceae bacterium | reverse complement strand
ATCTGGATTTACTCTGCTATCTGCATACCTAATGTCTGAACCATCTACTTCTAAAACAGGAATAGTAGAACCTGTGGTGTTTCCATCAAAATATCGAGCTTTACTAAATACTAAACCGTTAGTCCCTACATTCGTAATTCCTGTCATAGGTATACCTCCTACATCGAAGGTATTGAAGACATTACTTACTCCACCTGCTTCTATGTTATTGATTAATCTAACCTCGGCATCGAAGCTGAAACCATCTACATAGTTAAGATCCTGGTCCAATAAGTAAAAATTAGATGCATTATCGTAACCACTTGCCACTACAAATCTTCCATCTGGAAGACTTGTCATTTTACGAGCGTAATTATTTGTCGCAGCAATTTTAGCTGTAATTAGACTCCCATTTAGTCCATTGATCTTGGCATAGATCTCATCCTGTGGATCTACAAATCCTCCCATAACTATATGACCATCAGAAGATGCTATGATTTTATCTATCTCAGTATCTCTTCCTTCATGATTAATTCTCAAGGTCCAGTTTATATCTAACTGATTATTGAGATTGAGTAAGATTGCATCATCTACCGCAGATGGATTATCATCCTTGTTAGTTCTACCACTAACATAGATTGCATTAGTAGGATCTATAGCGTCTGCATGAACGATTATATCTGTAAACATGTCACGACCTGTAATGTCATAAATTCGAGATTCTATCAGTTGCCCATCATCATCTACATTTATGAGTAGTGCATTATTATTAGTACTGATATTGAATGGTTCTTCTCTACCTACTATAATCAGATTATCATCTGAAGTTTTTACAAATTCAAAAAAGTACGAAGGCGTTTCCATCTCAAATGTCCATTCCAGAGATCCATCAGCGTCTAGTTTAGATAAAAAACCTAATCGATCTCCATTATCTCTATTATTATGTCCGAGTATGTAATTGGCATCATCGTATTGCTTAGTACTAATTACTACATTATCTCTGTCATCACCAATGTGAGAATTGCCCACACAACAGTATTCTGTAAATGTAGGGTCAAACGGCGTAGAAATCAGCTCTAAAGTATCTGCACTAAATGATGCATCAAATAGAATATCCTCTAATTCCTCGCTACATAATGTCATTCCGTCAGCATCAGTAGTTATGAGATAAGGTATATACTGTTCTGCCTCTTCATTTCCCCCAGTCAGGAAAAAAGATAAACCACCATCATTTGCTTGGCCTAAGCCACCTAATTGGATATTTTCTACATCTGTTACTTTAAATTTTGACTTCCATACCACAGCTCCATCATAATCCAGCTTCATTCCAAATGCCGCAGTATCTAATACTCCTACTTGCTTACCAGAGATGAGGATATTGTTATCTATACTTTCGACTACATCGAGCAGAGTTACATTATTGAAACTAAAGTCAAAATCTACTCTTTTTGCCCAGTCTACTTCTGCGACTGAATCTAATTTTACAATATATCCGTCATACTCTACTCCCATATCGAAATAGTTACCGATCATAACATAGGTAGAATCTGCAAGCTCTGTAATACTGTTAGATTCAGAATCAGTCGGAGATAATGTAGATGAACTGATCGCCTTATTGTACATCAAGTTACCGTCAGCATCTATTCGTGTAATTACAAACTGCTCTGTAGCTTTATCGATTGCTTGAATAATCACACCTCCTTCTCGACATGCTTCTATGGATCCAAAAATGAGTTCTCCTCCATCTATGTTTACATAATTTGACCATTGAGTCAAACCATCTTCTGCATTTAGTTTAGAAACAAAAATCTGTTGTACTCCCTCATATAAACCGATACCGGCATGATACAAACTCATCGTATCTAATCTACTCTGCACCACTCGAGGTTTTACCACATCGAATGCACTGCTATCCTGGTATACTGCATATTGTTTAGACCACAAGATCACACCTAATGAATCAGTCACTGCTATAAAATGATTGAGAGAGTCTTTCAATCCTGCAAGGCTTATCGCTATGTTTTTGTTATCTAAAACCGCTAAATCACCCTCCTTATATAATGGTAAAGAATCAGCGACCACAATATCACGTGACCATTCATTGGTTCCTTTCATGTCAATCTTTACAAGATTAGCATGGTGATAGATAGATGAATCTCTCTCAGTAGTCAATGCCAGCCTTAAGTAACCATCCTGGAAATCCATGCCATCTATGGTAAGATGCTCATATCTCATATCTATCGGATATAATCTCTCCCAGCCTACCTGAGCTATAGCACTAAATGAAACAAGTAAAAAGAATAAACTAAGTATGCGACGGTTCATATTCAATATTTAGAGGAAATCAAAGGTAAAAAGCTTTATCCAATGCGATCCAATTAAGTTGTATAATTAACTACTAATATACGCCAACTATAGCATTGAAAAGTGTCGTGGGCAACATCTAAATTTTGTACGCTAGAAATAGTGAATTTTGGACATTTTGGTTGTGAATCTAAAATTTTATTGTTTTTGCAAGATATTTAACTTTTTTGAAGTAGGATTTAGTGGTAAATTGGTGTCTAATTAGTACCTAAAATCATTTCTGTGATAATCGCCAAAAATCAACTGTTGTTATCGACATTGGTTTGTTTTATGCTTGTTTTTTCAATAAATCGGAGTGATGCACAACACTTTGACTTCGGTTATGAATATGGCTTCTCTTCATATTTCGGTGATTTAAGCTCTTTTTCCGACTTTCCACGAACCAATAAAACAAGTGTTTCTAAAGGCTATTACCTAGGATACGGCAATCGTCTAGGTACGATATATCTTAATTACACAGTAGCAGAAATTCATGCCGCAGATAGTAATTCCCTCAATCAAGATGCCATAGATCGAAACCTCAGTTTCAGATCTCCGATCATGGAACTAGGACTGACTGCAGAGTTTAATATCATGAGCTTATTGTCAGATCACTATGGCTATACTAAATGGCAGCTTTTGGCAATTTCGGGAGTAAATGTTTTTCAATTTAATCCGTACACTGTGTACCAAGGTGAACAAATTAGTCTTCAGCCACTAGGTACCGAAGGTCAAGGAACATCATTATATCCTGATCGAGAAAAATATTCTCTAACTCAAATCAGTATTCCATTAGGGCTTGCGGTGAAGTATGAGTTGAACAATAAGCTCTGGCTTGGAGTCGGCACCAAAATCAGAA
>CALDEN010000400.1 GCA_937942405.1 uncultured Saprospiraceae bacterium | reverse complement strand
TAAGGTCGTCGGCATCCATACGAGTGATGTACATTCCTGAGGACATGGCGTAGCCACTCTGGAGGGCTGATATGATTCCTGTTCCTTTGTTTTGTAATGCTTTTATTCTAGGATCTCGTCGTTGATAAGTCGATAAGATATTCCAGGTATTATCTGAAGAGTGGTCATCTACTACGAGTAATTCCCAGTGGATATAGTCTTGCTGTAAAATAGAATCTATACAGTCAGCAATAAATGCCTCTTCGTTTTTTGCAGGCATTATAATACTTATGAGATCTGGGTTCATAGTGCAAAATAAAAAAAGCTCAATGCAATCGTGCATTGAGCTTTTTATTATCCCTTAGACTAGAGGATATTATTTACCTCCGTCCAGTTCATCTTGCAACTTCTTCAATTCGTCCCATTTTCCTGCGGCAGCTAGTCCTGCTTGCTTAGGCCATGATCCTGGATCGTGCATTTGGAATCTCGGTCCTGCAGCATCGAGTAGGGTAGATAATTTTTCTACTTTGGTTGCGGCTAGATCACTGAATGTAAAGATCTTACCAAATTTTAAGATCTCTGCAATCTTAGGTCCGATCCCTTCTATTTTGGTCAGATCATCTCTTGTACCTACTACATAACGATCGACCTCTTTTACTTTTCCTTTAGTAGTCGTTTCTCCGATGACTTTACGAGCACCTTGTTTTGTAGCGACTCTTTTGAGCATAGCCATCAGTTCTTTCATGTCGTATTGTTTAACGACTTCGACTTCTTTGATTACCTCGACTTCTTTGATAATGGTCTTAACCTGTGATGCAGACTTACTCATTGCAGCTAGTTCTGCTTTGAGTTTTTTAATGTCTGTCTCATGGGATCCACAGTTCTTTTCAGATTTAAGACATTTTGTTTTCCATGCACTCGCATCAGCACTCGCAGCTTTCAAGTCTTTTTCTAACTTAGTAAGCTTAGCTGATACAGCAGCACTTCCTTTAGAATCAGCCATTGCTTTTTTAGCATCTTTTTCTAGCGTAGCGTATTTTGCTTTCCAGTTAGCTGTATCTGTTTTGGCAGCTTTGAGTTCCTTTTCCAGTTTAGCAGAACCGGCACCATTTGCTTTGGCAGTAGCCATTGCTTTTTTAGCGTCTTTTTCTAGCGTAGCGTATTTTGCTTTCCAGTTAGCCGTATCCGTTTTAGCAGCTTTGAGTTCCTTTTCTAGTTTAGCAGAACCGGCACCGTTTGCTTTGGCAGTAGCCATTGCTTTTTTGGCATCTTTTTCTAGCGTAGCGTATTTTACTTTCCAGTTAGCTGTATCCGATTTAGCAGCTTTTAAATCCTTCTCTAGTTTAGTGATTTTAGCAGAACTAGCAGAAGCATCTTTTTGACTTTTCTTTAAACCTACAGAGGCTGTATTGAAGTCTTTGAGCACTTTTGCATACTTATCACTCAATGCTTTCATGGCTTTGGCATCAGTTGCAGCTTTGGCCTGTGCACTTTTCTGATCTTTCAGAAGAGTAGCTATGGTCTTTTCTAACTCGTTGATCTTTGTAGTATCTACGACCTCTTTGATATGAGTGATTTCCTTGATCACTTCGACCGGCATCTTTTCGATCACTTTTACCTCTTTGATCACTTCTCTAATAACCTCTACAGGTACTTCTTTAATGACCTCTATGGTTTTAAATTTAGTGACTTCTTTGATGACTTCTACAGGTACTTGCTCTTTGAGTTGGACTTTCTTAATGGTCTGTTTTCCAGCAACTTTTACTGCTTTTTCTTTTAGGGCAGTAACTGTTTTCAGAGCTTGTTTTCTCCATGCCGGGTTTTCTTTAAGAATCGTCTCGTAAGCAGCTGTTGCCGCTTTTGCACTGATCTTGGCTTTTTTACTTACCTCAGCTATTAATTTATTTTTTTGAATCATTTTTTACGTTTGTTTTTTTTGGAAATTATTTACGACCACCGTCTAGTTTATCTTGCAATGCTTTTAACTCATCCCATAGTCCTTTGGCAGCAAGCTTTGACTGCTCTGGCCATGTACTCGGATTATGCATCTGATATCTCGGACCGGCTGCTTCTAAGATTGATTTCAATCTCTTCTGACTGGCTTTAGATAATTCTACAAACGTATGTATTCCATCGGCATTCAATAGGCCTGCTATTTTTGGTCCGATTCCTTCGATCTTCTTGAGGTCATCTTTCTTTGCTTTGGCTGTCCCTTTGCTCTTGGATGTAGAGCTTTTGCTCGCTTTTTTGGTCTTACTGCTAGACTTTTCTTTAGTTGAAGACGTGCTCGTTTTAACTGCTCCTTCCTTCGTTTCTGTAGTTTCTGATCTCGATACTTCTACTTGTTCCATTCCAGCCATCAGTCCTGCTAGTGCTTCAAAGTCGATCTCTTGTTCTACTTCTACTAGTTTTTCTACGATGACCTCTACCTCTTTGATTACTTCTACCTCCTTGATGACTTCTACTTCTTTAATTACTTCTTTCGGCTTAGCGGCTAGTTGAGCATCGAGGTCTTTCTTTTCCGTTTTCCATTGAGAGAACTTGAGATCCCATTCTTTTTTCTGAGCGTCTAAGTTGCTTTCTAGATCGGCAAATTTCTTTTTCCAAGCATTGAGTTCATCGTCGTTAACGACTTCCTTGATTACTTCTACCTCAGTAGGTTTA
>CALDEN010000399.1 GCA_937942405.1 uncultured Saprospiraceae bacterium | reverse complement strand
CTTGAAAACCTGAAATGTCGTTGATCATATTGACTTTAAAGTCATAACATCTATCAGCAACTAATCCATGATACGTATCCACCGAAATGAATAGTTCTGGATATTTGTTCCTTAGGTTATTAAGAACAGGCTCTAATATGGTCCATTCCTCCTCTGCCGACAATGGAGTCGAGCCAGGTCTACTTGAGGCTGCTCCTAAATCCACAAGGTCCACTCCCTCACTTATCATCTTATCTACCTTAGCATGTAGGCGATCTATGTCAGTGGCAATACTCTCGGAATAAAATGAATCTTTGGAGAGATTTATTATCCCCATTACCCGACATTGACTTAAGTCAAGAATCTTTCCGTTACAATTCAAAGTATCATTTATCATACTACAAACATATTAGAGTTTTTTGGTATGGTATCAAAATTGGATGACAATAGTCAGAAGAGCCTTGGAAAATAGGTTTCTTCTATCTATTTTCGAACATTCATCGCTAAAACTGCACACAATTGGAAGAAATTCCGGATCTCAGCTATACCTATAAACCATCAGATCTGATGATGGCATTTATGATCTTCATCATAGGCCTAGGTCTATTTTATGGGATCTCTTGCAATTATATAACCACGGAACAAAAGCCCAATGTATCCATAGCTAAGAAAGATTTGAAGTATGGATTCGATACAGAGTCCCACTATTTTGAAGAGATCGAAGTAAAACCCAATCAATATTTAGGTGATATCCTAGGGCTGTACGGTATAGGACATAGAACCATTTCCGGTCTAGCCGAAAAGGCAAAAGATGTGTACAGTGTGCGTATGATCCAAGCAGGTAGAGATCTGACTTTCGTCAAAAAAGATAGCTGTTCTAATCCATTTTGTTTTGTGTATCAGCCCAATCCATTTACTTATATCACATATGAGTTCGAGGATACCATAGATGTATGCCGTAATTTTATCGATTACGAAACGTGTATAGAAACTGCATCTGGAGTTATCGAAACAAGTCTATGGAGTGCGATGGTCAAAAACGGACTGACTCCTGGAATTATAGATAAAATGGAAGATGCACTAGCCTCCTCCGTAGATTTTTATCATACTCAAAAGGGTGATGAATTTAAACTCTTGTTTGAACGTAAGTATATAAAAGATCGGCCAGTATCTATCGGCCAAATTTTAGGTGCGTATTATAAAAATAGTCAAGGCGAATTCTACTCTGTCTACTTTGAAAACGACAAATATGAAGGATTCTATGATCAGGATGGAAGAGCGAACAGTTCGGCTTTTTTAAGATCTCCGGTAAAATATTCTAGAATCTCATCGAAGTTTAATAAAAACAGATTCCATCCCATCCTAAAACGTAGAAAAGCTCACCTCGGAACAGATTATGCCGCACCTAGAGGGACACCTATCCGAGCGGTAGCTGACGGAGTCGTTTCTAGAAAAGGATATACCGAGGGTAATGGTAAATACATTAAAATAAAACACAACAAGACGTACCAGACTCAATACCTCCACATGAATAATTATGCCAAGGGCATGAGAAATGGTGTAAGGGTAAAACAAGGACAGACCATCGGTTTTGTGGGTTCCACAGGACTAGCTACAGGTCCTCACGTGTGTTTTAGGTTTTGGAAAAACGGAAAACAGATTAATCATTTAAGAGAAATATTTCCACCTGCTAAGCCCATGAAGGAGGAAGATCTACCCGAATTTTTTGATGTAAGAGATGATGTAGTATTTCAGTTACAAAGCATACAATCAGCAAGTTCAGACCCCATAAAACCGGAGGCAACTATACCTTAAGCTTTCTTTAGCGTAAAATTAAATGTCGTCCCTTTATCGAGTATACTGTTAACAGTGATGGTCTCACCGTGGGACTCTAGTACATGCTTTACGATGGAAAGACCTAGTCCAGACCCTCCTAACAATCTGGAACCACTCTGGTCTACTCTATAAAATCGATCAAACACATAAGGAATGTCTTTTTCAGATATACCTATACCGTTATCCCGCAATTCTACTAAAAAGTGATCGTCCATGTCATGAAAAAAAACACTCGTCTCTCCTCCACTCTTGCCATATTTTATGGAATTAAGTAATAAGTTATAAAATACTTGATGTATCCTATTTTCATCGGCGGCCACCATTATCGGGCTTCCATCATCGACCGGATAGTTCAAGGTTATGTCAGCATCATTACATAAATTTTCTAACTCAGATATCACTCTCTTGACCTGGAGTCGTAGATCATATTTTTTGATCTGAATTGCATTTTTATTATTCTCAAGATGATTGATGGAATCTAGATCCTCCACGATAAACTGCAGCCTATCCAGATTACTCAAGGCTTTTTTTAGATATGGAATGTTGATCGCTTCGTCATGAATACCTCCCTCTAACAATGTATGCAAGTATCCTTGGATGGAAAAAATGGGTGTTTTGAGTTCATGAGAAATATTTCCTACATAGTCTTTACGGTAATCTGAGAGTGACTTGAGATTGGCTATTTCTTCTTTAGTCTTGAATGCAAATTTTGCCATTTCGGTACTTACTTTATCCAAAGAAGTGTTTTCATCCAATTCCATATGCTTATCCTTCCCTGCCCTGAAAAGTCTGTAGAGCAGATTAATACGTCTAAATACCACTGACTTTAATAAATATCTGAGCAAATAAAAGAATGCCAGCATCGAGAGCATTCCAAAAAGAAAACTAAATATTAAATGCTTCGTATTGAGGAAGCCTATCCAAGATATATATATGATTGAAAAGAGGATCACTACTATAACAGTAATGGTAAATGCGATCTTATTAACTGTAATATCTCTGAACAAGCCTAATGATTAAATTTATATCCCACACCTTTATAGGTTTGAATATAATCACTTCCTAGCTTTTCTCTTAGTTTTCTGACATGAACATCTATCGTACGATCACCGACGATGACATCATTGCCCCAGACTCGAGACATGATTTCTGCCCTCTTGAAAACCTTTCCGGGTTCTGAAAGAAGTAACGAGAGCAACTCAAATTCTTTTTTTGCCAGGACGAGCTTTTGCTCTTTATGCATCACTTCCATGCGATCCTGATCTATGGTGATATCCCCTATTACGGTAATGGCATTCGATACACTTCCTTCTAAAACACCTATCTGATTTCTTCTAAGTAGTCCTTTGATTCTACTTTTGAGTACATTGGGTTTTATGGGTTTATTGATAAAATCATCCCCACCGTTATCGAATGCAGAAATCTCTGTGTAGGATTCACTCCTTGCAGTAAGAAAAGCTATGATGGTTTTAGAAAACTGAGGCAGTTGTCTCAATTCCTGACAGACTTCTATGCCATCTTTACCGGGCATCATGACGTCTAGCAATATGAGGTCAGGGTTGAAGCTTTTGGCCTTTTCGATAGCAGACTCCCCATCCGTTGCAGAATCTACTAGATATCCTTCTTTTTTAAGATTATATCCCAAAAATTCAATGATGTCTGGTTCATCATCTACAAGTAATACTTTAATAGGTTTTTCTGCCATATCTAATGTCCCTTATCTACAAAGATATATCGTTATACTTTATGCCTATGTTACTTAAACATTAACAAAACTATTTATTCTCTTCTAAGATTCTTTTTAGCTTAGCATCCAAGCTATCTGTGATCCCCAAAAATCTTTTATTGTCTAAATGGACATAATCGATTATAGAATCGATCATCGCTCTATCTAGGTCCTGAATAGTGGCGATCTGATCCAGATGTACATTACGCATAGAATCTCGCATCACTTCCGGAGCGTTCTCTGCAATAGAATTTGATAGACTGATGTCAAAAAGAATGTCTACTAATCGCTCATCCGAAAACTCAGAAAACCGCTGCTCATCATTACAAGCCATACCGAGCAATGCAATAAAACAAACCACTCTAATTTTACTAAAACTAAACATACATCTTTGGATAAATGAAATCGATCAATTTACACGTCTTGAAGAAATCCGCCCAGTCTGTCGCTTCAGATTCTAAGGTAAAAATACCAGTTGTGGGAACATTATCTATCAGATTTATGGAGTAATCATTTGCCAAGTAGGTCAGCCCAGGATTGTGAGAAAAAATCATCAAACTCAGAACGGTATTGTCTTGCTCCATAATCACAGATTCAAAATCATCAACATCAGCATGATAAAGCCTCTTCTCTACTTGTATGTCAGCAGTACTGTACCCAAATGTCTTGGCAAAAGAAGTCGCTGTGCTATAGGCTCGTTTTGCAGGACTCGATATGAGGATATCAGGAATAGAAAATAGAGATTTAAATTTGGAAGACATAAGTTCTCTATCTCGAATTCCTCTGCCATTCAAAGGCCTTTCTATATCTGCCAAAGAGGGATCTGTCCATGATGATTTGGCATGACGTACAAATGAAATTTTCCTTTTTAATGACATTTTTGACAATTATGTATTTGATTGAAAAACGAAATTATAATCAATATATAGATGAGAATAGATAAAATAGCAGCATTTCAGAATTTTTATAAAATTATTGAGCCGAAATAAATTTTTATTCCGCCAAACACATGTAATTCGATGTAATATTTTTCACTTTTTAGGCAATAAAATATTTTAAATTCTTTGCTAAATTTAAACACAAAGTATAATTTTGCACTTCCAGTATTCGGTGCAACAAAGAGTATTGTTAAACATGAATACTTGGAAATGGTGGTTACGAAGCGGCTAATGAAAATTAGTTGCTTTGTTTTTTTTTAGGCCTATCCGTTTTTACTACTTTGCAGAAGCATGGAAATCAAACTGCTCTTAATAGGTAAAAACTCAATGCCCTTTATCACTGAAGGCACCAATGAATTCCAATCAAGAATATCACGTTACAATCGGTTTAGTTCTCACACCTTAGAAATTTCAAAGAAATTTAGAAAAGCTCAACCAGAAGTAATTAAAAAAGAGGAAAGTTCCATCATTTTCAAACACTTAGAATCTTCGGATTTTTTAATCTTATTGGATGAAGGAGGAAAAGAATTTGGCTCTAGAGCATTTGCCGGATGGCTAGAAAAGCAATTGAGTTTTTCGCATAAGCGTATCGTCTTTCTTATAGGAGGAGCCTTTGGGTTTTCTGAAGAAATATATCAACGATCCAATTTCAAATTAAGCCTTTCTAAAATGACCTATTCGCATCAGCTAATAAGGATTATTTTTACCGAACAATTGTATAGAGCATTTTCTATCATTAAAAATGAAAAGTACCATAACGATTAAGAAATGGAAATAACAATAACCAATATACTCGTCGGAATCACTTGTCTCGTTTCTTTCTACGCGTTAAACAACAGAGCTTTTTTTGATCAATTAAAACATCATCCTTATCAGGAGTCTAGGACTGGTGAATATTATAGATGGCTGACCTCTGGTTTTCTACACGGAAGTTTGGGACACTTAATTATCAACATGTATGTCCTTTATACATTTGGGAATTTTGTAGAGTCTCTTTACGGCCAATTGTTCGGTGACATCTGGGGTAAGAATCTCTTTTTGCTCATGTACTTATTTACCGTAGTAGTGGCAGACATTCCTACTTTTTTAAAGCATAGAGATAATCCACGTTTTGCCAGTATCGGAGCTTCAGGAGCCACTTCTGGGATTGTATTGATCTTTTGTTTAGTAGATCCATGGCAGATGTTTTTATTCCCGCCAGTACCAGCCGTGGTGTTTGCGATACTCTATCTAGGCTACTCTACCTATGCCAGTATGCAGGCCAAAAGTGGAGGTATCGATCATGACGCCCACCTCTGGGGAGCGATTTGTGGATTGGCCTTTACAATTGCGATCAAGCCATCATTACTGACATTATTCTACGATAGGTTGATTGCTGACTTCCCGTTCTAGTTTATCTTTATTCGATCTTCATTATATATCGTAAAAATACCTAGTCCGTTTTCGACATTACTATAAACCTGTACCGGCGAGGCAAAAGGATTATCAGCGGACTCAAGGTGTTGTTCAAAAGACTTGGCATATAAGTAATGGTCTTCTGAGACGGTCCTCCAGCTAACATAAATCCTATCGGCTACATCTGGCTCATTTTGAATATAGAATCTCTCCAGAAGAAGCTCTAACACCTTATCCTCTCCGTTAAATGATATGTCTTTTAACAATAAACCAGATATGGCCTCTTCAACAACTGGATCCAATGTCTCGGTATATACACTTTGAAAATAGATTTCATTATTGAATTCATTTCCGATGGATAAATTAAATTCATAAAAATTATCTTCAGCTATCGGATCTGACAATATCATGCTGACCTCGCTGTACTCACTTTCAAAAACATTAGGCCCTTCTTCATCAAATTCAAAATTATCAGGCAAAACAATATTAGGTACCGAACAGGTAGCGATCGCTTTTTCAAAACCACTAGTCTCTACTTCTAAGGTATAAAGCTCCCCAGCCTTTAAGTCAATGTTGCCGTCAGCTAAGATATAATTATAAGGCTTCCCTTGGTTCTGACTAGGAGTTGTAAACTCCAAAGCATAACTGGTTCCATTGTGGATGAGTACGACCGCAGCATCATTTACTTGTAGGTCATCTTCATATACGTCATCCAAAATACCCGTAGTTTTAGAAACACTCACATTGAGTACGTCTGTCTCAGTACTACCAAAGGCTTGAACGACCAACTGCTCTACATGCTCAGGAGGTTCGATTTCCAATGTCGTTTCAAAAAAATCCTCACAGGAAGAAAGAGATAAAATTATACCTAGAAATAATATATGTTTATATGTTTTCTGTCTCATACTATTTAGAATTTAAAGCCATAGGCGATGTAAGGAATAATGGGAAATAAGCTGGCTTGTTTTAACACTGTTTCAGACTCATTTGTAATTGGATTATATTCCGACGATTTAAATATGAAGAATGGATTTTGACGATTGTAAGTATTGTATGCACCTATCGACCAAGTCCTTTTATGTCTTTTTTTCTGCTTAGTATGTGTAAATCCTACATCCATACGATGATATGTTCTCATTCGGAAATTATTTCGGCCTTCATAATGAGCTATCGTAGAGTTAATGTTAAAATCACCCTGGTCGTAGATTCCTATATAATTAGAATTACCCAATGTGATTGCATTTCCTGTTCCATAAACCCACGTTCCTCCAAAATCCCATTTATCCGTCAATTCGTAATTTACGACTAAAGAAAAATCATGCCTCCGATCATAGGTGTAAGGGAACTCTTCTCCGAAGTTTAAATCATCAAACTGTCGATTGCTTTTAGATAGCGTATAACCGATCCAGCCATTTAACCTGCCTTTTTTCTTTTGAATAAAAAGCTCTAATCCATACGAATCCCCATCTCCTCTCACAACCCTATCCTGCCAATCTCCAAACTCAAAAAGACCTGAACCTTCGGCATATGAAATTAATCCTTTCATCTCTTTGTAATATCCTTCCAAACTGATCTCATAACTGTTATCTCTCAGGCTTTTTGCAAAGCCTGCTGCTATTTGCCATGAATCTTGAGGCTTAATTCTATCTGTACTGGGTAACCAAAGGTCCGTGGGCAATCCTATTCCCTCGTTAGACAATAAATGTATGTACTGACGCATGGAAGCAAAAGAAGCCTTCACAGCCAAGCCATTATCGAATAGATACCGACCACTAAATCTGGGCTGTACAGATGAGTAGGTTTTTCCTTTTACATTAAATGCAGATGCATGTAGACCTATATTTATTTTGAGTTCATCGAACAGGACAAAGTCATCCTCTACATAAGCCGCAAATTCTAATGCCTGAATGGAATCTTGAGAAATCTCTGTATCTAT
>CALDEN010000398.1 GCA_937942405.1 uncultured Saprospiraceae bacterium | reverse complement strand
AAAAGAAGCAGAGAAAAAAGCCCGTGACAAAGCTCGTAAGAAAAAACAAAGAATAAAAACAGATCCTAATAAAGATCCGAGAAGTTCAAAAGAGATCGAACTGGAAGCCGCAATAGCAGCTAAACAGAAACAATACGATTTGTTTATCGCTCAAGGCGAAAAGAAAAAGGAAGAAGAAACAAAAAAAGAAGAGGAAGTTCCTGAAGAAGAAATCGTTGACGAAGAAGAAAAAGCAAGAAAAGCCAAAGAAGAAGCCGAGAAGAAGAAAAATATACGTCAAAATGACCCAAAAGGGCTATTCAAAGGAAAGAGAGCCTTTCATGAAGGTTTATTCTGGCTAGCTCGTACTTATGTCGAACGAGAAAACTACTTTTCTGCAGATTACATCTTTAGACAACTACTCACCGAGTATCCGACTAAGAAAGATGTGATGGAAATGATCCCCGCTGCCAAGGCTCACATGTTTATACAACAAGAAGAGTACGATCAGGCTGTCCCTTTTCTAGAACAAGCGATCGCTTACGAAAAAGAAAAATCAGTCAAAGCAAGATATTCTTATATCCTCGGGCAGATACATCAGAAAGCCGGAAGAGAGATGGCTGCTCGGTCTGCATTTGAAGCAGTAAACAAGTATAAACCAGATTACGATCTTAAGTTCAATAGTCAGTTAAATTTGGCCAAAGCCGAATGGAAAAGTGGACAAGCCACTAAAGACGCAAGTATCCGTAAGCTAGAAAAAATGCTTAAGGATAAGAAAAATGAAGATTTCCAAGATCAGATCTATTTTACGATCGGAGAGATACACGAGAGTGATCAAGACATAAACAATGCGATACTCGCCTATCAAAGCTCGATCAAAACGAGTATCAATAACACCAAGCAAAAGACTAACTCTTACTACCACATCGCTCAATTACTCTTCCAGAAAGAACGATATGTAGAAGCTAGTGCCTACTTTGACTCTACCCTTACTGTGATAAATAATAAAGATGATCGATACTTTGAAGTAAAAGATTACTCTGGCTCTTTAAAGGAAATTGCAGAAAACATCCAAATCTTAGAATTGCAAGATAGCTTACTCATGCTATCTCAGAAATCTCCAGAGGAACTCAGAAAAACCCTCGAAAAAATCGCCAAAGAAAACCTCGAAGCCCTAGCCCAGAGTGCAAATGCTTCTAATAGCGGAGGAACTAAAACTAGCCAAAGAATAAACAAAGGATTCGGTAGAAATGAAAGTAGTTTCTTTGCTTATAATGAACCTCTCGTAGCTGCTGGGAAAAAGATGTTTGCATCTAAATGGGGACAAAGACAGCTATCTGATGACTGGAGACGGTCAAATCGTCTAGGAGCTGAAAACCTCGATATCGAGGAAGAAGAAGTAGAAGATGATGAGAGTGCTCTCGAAGATGCCATCGCAGCTTTGGGAAAAACAGTACCTACCGATCCAGGCAGAAAAGCCAAAGTAATGCAGCGTAGAGAAGACGCTCTATTTACGCTAGGAAAACTCTTCAGAGATAAACTGGCAAATAATATCAAGTGTGTAGAAACCTTGAACACCCTACTAGAAGACTATCCAGAGACTAATTATGAACCGGATGCCCTATTCTACCTATACTTAGCCAATGAGGCTCTAGGAAATACAGGTCTGGCAAACAGTCGAAAATCCAAACTGACTACGAAATATCCAAATGCTAAATTTTCTCAGGCGATCGTAGATCCTAACTTTGCAGCCAATCAGGCAAATGAAAAAGACAATGATGCCAATCTATATGCGTCTACCTATGAAATATTCGAGGCAGGCAAACACGATGAGGTCTTATCTAATGTAGAGAAAGCGTTTGACAAATTGGATAAAGGAAATCCACTACTGCCTAAATTTGCCCTATTACAATCTATGTCACTGGGTAAAGTAAATGGTAAAGAAGCCTATATCCAGTCTCTCCAAAAACTAATCTCTAGATACCCTAATACGGCAGAAGAAACTAGAGCAAAAGAAATTCTACGTTTTATAAGAGGAGACCAAAAAGCCTTTGATGGTAGACTGTACGATGAGTTATCGGAAGACTTTAGTCCTGATGATACTAAGCTGCATTATATACTAGTCGTTATCCATGACTGGTCTGAGAAGGCTCTGCAAGAAGCCAAAATCGCCATCAGTAATTACAACAAGGAATTCCATCAATTGGAAAAACTACGTATATCTGATCTACCATTAAACAAAGATGATGGTACTCAACTAATACTGATTAGAAAGTTTAGAAATAAGGATAAAGCAATGAAGTACTATACCGGTACATTAAAAAACAGTGCTAAATTCTTAGATCCTAACAAAACAGGTTTTGACATTTTTGCATCGACGCAGAAAAACTATCGTGAAATCGCCAAGAAAAAAGGTGTAGAGGAGTACAGACCGTTTTTTGAGAAATACTATCTCACAGAGGAAAAAGGAAAATAGTCTATCACTTTATAATGTGGTTTGTATAAAATACAGACCAAAACCTTAAAATATTAAGAGCAGCAAAGAGTCGATATTCTTTGCTGCTTTTTTTGCTTCTACCAATTAATGTTGAAAATAGTATTTCTTGTCAGTTACTACTTTTCTTTTCATCTCGACGTAAGGAGAGATCTACAGGATCATTAAGAAAAGAGAGGTTCTGAAACTTAACTATGTCCTTATGAAAAACCTGAACCCCATTACTTAAAATATCTTTTCACATTGCCAAGATGACAAAGGAATAGGAATAGGAATAAAAAAGGAACTGTATGGTCCCAATTCTCCTACAATAAACACTTCTTTTTCATCTCGACCTAAGGAGAGATCTTCAGTATTGTACTGCTAAGTGCTTATTCTAAATTACCAAGACCGTTGATTTTTCATTTTTTCCTTAGATGAAAAAACGAAACAAAAAAATCAAGTCTCCTTAATGGCTAGACTGCCTTTGCCGCTCCCGCAGCCCACCTAAGGAGACGGGGCTCTGCTTTTTAGCGTCGTTAATTTTGGTTTCAACTCACATTCGATCAACATAACAAAATGATGGTTTCTTTTTTTTACCATTAGTACAAATCGTAAGATCTGAGTGAAAGCCGTAGTTATGGAAACTACTTATTGGCATCGGACTGGCGTATCAGAAAAGAAGTCTCAAATATGGTAAAGATGAGATAGACCAGTAGGAAGGGCAATAGAAAGAACTTATTATCCGGAGCATATACATTAAAGTATATCCATACGGTGGCAATACTAGAGAGGATTTTTATCATCACATTGACCATGACTAGACGTATAAAACTATATTTATTTTCTGATTTCAGGATTAAGCTTCCAAAGACATTTATAAAGGTACTCAAGCTGGAAAATAAGGCTATGGCTATAAAGGAAAGTCTCCACTCCGCATTATCTCCCAGAAAATAATTAGTAATCGTAATTGCCGACAGACTGAGGGTGATGACGATAATCAGCTCTTTTATAAATCTACTTATCGTCATTGTCTCTCGCTAAGTCATTATAGATCTTGTAAAAAAAACCTATGAGGGCTACAAATACAAAGATTATGGTAAAATAGGGTTTGGCATTTACCAGATACTCATCTACCTGCTTACCGAGGTATACCGCAATGAATAGCAAGAAGAATAGCTGAAAGGTAATCCCAGAATATTTTAAATATTGATTTGCCCCTTTTCTATTCTTGTTTTTCACATTTTGGATTAATTGGCCTTTTTAATGGCTTCTTTAGTAGGCATTTTTTTAACTGATGCTCCAGTATTACAAGTAACATTAAAGACCGCTCCTGAATCGACATTTACTGTACCTGCTGTTACATCGCCAGTCACCTTGGCAGTTTCCTTTACGGCGAGCAGTTCATTGACTTTTAAGTTGCCATCAAAAGTACCTTCAATTACTGCGTTTTGACATGAGATATCTCCACTGACCACACCAGTACTTCCGATTATCACCTTGCCTTTACAGTTCAGACTTCCTTTGAGCTGTCCATCGATTCTAAAATCATTATCAGCATGTATCGTTCCTTCTACCTTAGTTCCTGTAACTAGACTATTTATAGAATTAGGGGATAAGCTAGATGGTGTATTACTAGGTCCTGATTTTTTGGTTCCGAACATGGTTATATTACTTTATAAGGTTAAAAAAAGGCTGAATACCAAATTAGGGAATATCTACTACACACAGCTACACCATATGGATTAAAAAACAAATGAGGCTTCAATAGTATTTATTGAAGCCTCATTATCAGTATATTATATTTAAAATAATCCTAGAATCTAGGACAATAAACATTTCTTCTTTCTGGACCACAGATCTCATAACTTAATGAAAATTCAAAAGCCCCGTTAAAAGTAGCCGCTTCTCTAAACTGAGAAACTGTAGAATCATAACTAAATCCGATACCGAACTGCCCTGTATTAAATCTAGTAGATAAAATTAATGCATCTGAGTGAAGTCCTCCTGTATCTTTAGTACCTACTCTATACCACATACCTACTTGCCATGACTGTGCCTGTGTTCTTGTGTTACCTAGTGCAAATCGCAGACTCGTACCAAAGTTTAACTCTCTCTGCTCACCTTGAAATAGAGCTACAAAACCTGGAAGAATACTAATCTTTGGCTTTAGCTCAAACTGACCTCCAGCATGTACCGTAAGCTTACTGTATAGAGATACTACTTGATTGTAAAAAGAGACATTGGCTTGGTTTAAGTGAGCCATTGCTAGACCTACATAATAGTTATTTCTTTTATTCAATACATTGAAAAATAGTACACCTGCTCCTAGATCAGCATATAAAAAGTCTAAGTTGTTAGAGTTTAAGAAAGGCTCGTTAGGATTTATAGTTTCATCAAAGCCACCATTGCCATCATGTTGGGTAGGCCATCTTAGGCCTCCAGAAGTTATCCTTCTCTGAGTTACCGCAGCGTCTGCTCCTACCACTAGGTATTTGGCAGATTGTCGGTATCCTCCCATCCTCTTAGAGTAGGAAAGTGATAATCGTCCTTGCGTAGTTCCGAATCTACTCTCTCCAGCTACATCTCCCCATAAAGTACCACCTATACCGAAATAGTCTGTACGTCCTACAGCTACTTTCTGATCATACGATGCAGAGTAGGTGTTGTATGCATTAGAAGTCAAGGCCGGAGACCATTGATTTCTATAATTCATAACCATTCTAGTTTTACAATTTAAAACTCCAGTCAGAGCTGGGTTTAAGTTAAGTGGGGACATGTAAAACTGTGAAAAATGTATATCCTGTGCACTAATACTGCCTGTTACAGCCATAGTTAATACAAACAACAAAAACCTCAATCCTTTCTTCATAATTAATAATCTTTTCAATTGAAAAACGAACACTTGTTAATAGCAGTATTTATTCGTAAAGATTTGCGACTAAAGTTAGTAATATTCAATTAAAACTATGCAAATCAAAAGCCAATTAGCAACAATTAACTCATCGACGTTAGATAACATATATAAACTAAGCTATATCTATTTTGGCGTAAGCCCCATATTCCTTAATAAGTAGCTCATCATACTTATCTGCACTCTGAAATAATCGCTCCAAATATTTTTTTGCAGTCTCTTTATCAAAATACTGATCGTAAATGAGAAGCGATAAAATGATCCTCTGATCCTTAACACTAAAAGTAAGACCCTCTAAGTCGTAATTTTGTCGTAGCAGATATGTATAAATAGGTTTTATTTCTTTTTTTGGGAGGCTACAGAGGTATGCATCTCCTACGATGAGGCCCGTTTTTTCATAATAGGAGATATTTATATCTGCAGTTCCTTGCTTTATGAGCCAGTTAGATGGCCCTTTGCGGCAGAGGTCTGTATTGTACCCTAGTTCTTGGATGAGTTCTTCGATCGATTTATTAATTCCTACCGCTTCATAATCATCTAGATCAGATATCATTTTGATCTTAGTTCCACAGTGTGGGCAGTAGCCCTCTTCTACTTTATTTTCGAATACGAGATTGGCACAGGAGTTACATCGGACTCCTTTACTATGCTGTACCGCAAACTCTTCCATGGTACGCACTAGCTCATTTACCGGAAGGGAAAAACCGATATTATTGCCGTCTCTGATAATAAATGTATTTACCCCGATCACCTGACCTCTAAAGTCTACCAGAGGTCCGCCACTGTTTCCAGGATTGAGGGCTGCATCGTGCTGGAAGTAATTGATGTTTTTTTGTTTGTGACTGAGACTCGATAATATACCTTGAGTAGCGGTAAACTTCAACCCGAACGGGTGTCCTATAGCGATCACTCCATCTCCCTCTGCAAAATCTGTAGCTGTACTGATATGCACATCTGGCATCTCATGTCGCTCAGGCACTTCCAAAAAAGCCAAATCATACATCGGATCGACATATACTACTTGTGTCAGTTGTTTTTCTACTCGCTCACCATCTATTACCACGGCTTTATTGTCTCTTACTACATGCTCGTTGGTGACGATCAAGTTATACTTAGACAGATAAAAACCGGTACCCGTACTATATGGCGTAGCGATCTGAATGACTGCATTGCGATAATGTTCTATGATATCCTGTACCGTCATTATCCGTTAATGTTTTTGCTAGGAGATAGTTTTAATCGGCTGAGCATGAGTAAGTATGACTTAGAAAAGGACATCAATGACTCAAAGCTTAAGCCACTTAGATCAGGAATGATCTCACCGAATTCGTCTTTGTGGATCTGAGCTACTCTTTTTATCTCAGAGATAATCCGACTCTTATGCAATGTCCCGTCAGATACTAACTCATGAGTAAAACCTAGTTCTCTAAAAAAGGCGTACTCATTGACCATATAATACAAGTGCAAAAATGACTTATCAGGGGTAGGTAGTGAGTAATTAAATAAACAATAACCCACTATATAGTTGCAAATCGACTGTACGATCTGGTGGTGTCCATGCACCTCGTAATACTGTAGGTTCTGGATTTCCTTCTGAATAAACTCGACTAATCGTTCATGGCCCGATGGCTGCGTAATGCCGAATGTCGAGGTCACCTGATACAACTCAGCACTGAGCTCGTCATAGCTACGCTGCTGTATCTCCTCTAATCCATGTTCCAATGTCAGGTTTTTATGCCCTGGAGCTTCACCATTCTGAGCATAATAGGCCCGATGAAGTTTCTCAAACTGCTCCATTACAAATCCCTCTGGCTTGAGTAGATAATCTAACCGATAGATCACATCTAGATATAGATACGATATGGATCCCGGAAAATTATCAAGGTTGAGTTTTATATGCTCCTTGATATTAAAAGCACCCGTGATGGATCGTTGCAGGTAATCAAACTTTGTTTTTTTCTCTTCTGCTGATAGCTCTCTTATGTGTGCTTTATTAATTCCAGATAAGCTTTTAAACTCTGACTCGAGTATATCGTCTTGTTTATCTGAATTAAGAGCGAGCTCTTTGAGGCCATAATACAGTTTATACGGATTTGTGTCCTTAGACTTAGCGTCAAAAATCATGGTGACCCACTCGTTATCATCTAAGGCATATCTACTGTACTTGAGTGTAAAATTGAGTTCTAGGAGTCTTCTGAGTAATCCGATATTGAGTTTTTCGGCTTTGGCGATTTTGGACTCTACGCGTATGGCATTCCTATCTGCTGTTCCGACCAGGAGTTTAGAGCCTTGAAATAGCTCAAAATAAGTAACTCCCTCAGTAGTAGAAAACCTCACATTACCGAGATCCTCATCACTGAGATAGTAAAAGAACTTTTCAAAATATGCAGTATAATTCTCTAGATCAAACTCCTTCATAGCTACATCCCAGGCCTCATACTTGGCCTTATCTTTATAGGCATCTGTATATCTCCCAAAAACCACATCGGGTTGAGGATCATCGTTTGCCTTTGAAAGACCAAATATTTTCTTAAGAATATCCAATAAAGCTAAATTAGGAAGCCCAAAATAAAAAGAATCTAGAACCTCCCCATATTCACAGAGAGAAGTATCTTAAACCTTATGAAATTCAGAACAGAATTAAAGCTCGAAAAATCTGCAATAGACATCGATTATAGGTCTAGGATCTTATGTCTAGGAAGTTGTTTTGCAGAAAACATAGGAGGGATTTTACTGGATCATAAATTTGATACATCCATAAATCCACTGGGTATCGCTTATAATCCCTACTCGATCAGTAAGCACCTATCACTATTGGATGAGACGATAGATATATCTGAGCTTAGATTAGTTGATGGTCGATATGTCCATTTGGATTTTCATGGAAGATTTAATCAAGAAGATGCGAGTGCGATGGTTTCTGATTTGGCTATAGCCAAAAATAAAGTAGTGGACTTCCTCAAAAAGACGGATTATGTGTTTATCAGTCTAGGTACAGCAGCTGTGTTCCATATGGCTGACCACGGTATCGTGAATAACTGCCATAAAATTCCTAATAATCAGTTTACACGTAAGATCCTCAGTTATGATGAAATAAAAAATCTACTCCTGAAGATTAAAGACCAAATACGATCCTACAAGCCTGACGCCCAGATCATCTATACACTCAGCCCGATCAGACA
>CALDEN010000397.1 GCA_937942405.1 uncultured Saprospiraceae bacterium | reverse complement strand
GGATGAACCTGAGCCTGAAGTGATCGAATCAGAACCCATTCTTGAGCCCAATGACGAACCCGTTTTTGAGGAAGTACCAGAAGAAGTTGTGGAAGAAGTGGAAGCATCAGAAGAGTCCTCTGGTCCTGTAAGTGAAGAAGCAGCAGAAACAGGCGACTCCCCTTCAGCACCTTCTAGTTTAGAAGGGGAAGCAGGAGGTACTGGTAAATCAGATAATGGAGATGGTGCAGGAGCATCTAGTGGAAATGATGGAGATGAGGGAATGGGTGATGATGGAGATGGAACTGGCGAATTTGATGGTACTGGGGATGGAATATTTGGTCGTAAAGTTATCTATAGAAACATCGGAGATGTTTTAAAATCGGCTAAAGAATCAGGAAAAGTAGTTGCCAAGGTATGTATCAATAGAAAAGGGGTACCTACTTATGCAGAAATTGATGAAATGGAAACCACGATTACAGATAGCCGGACGCTAAAGAATTTCCTTAGAGCCATACAGGGTTATCGTTACGAAGAGGACAAAGGTGCTTCTAAGGAACAGTGTGGTCGATTAGTGTTCAATATGGATATAGATATGATGGCCAAAGATGAGTTTGTTAGAGCTGCTAGTGGAGATATAAAAAGAGCATTACGTGGTGGTCCAGAACTCGCTAAGTTCAAAAGAGAATACAAAGGACTCACTCCTCAACAGGTAAAAAACTTATCCGTAAGTGAGTTTAAAAAACTATTTAAGAAATAACAAAAGATCATTGATCTCAAAAAGAAAAGCCCGGTGTTTTTGCATCGGGCTTTTTTATTTGGTCCTTAATCTACTTCTTCGGTCTCTTTTTCTTCGTTGTTTCTTGTCTACCAAAAATATTGGTTTTCTTATCCTGCCCCAAAACGGGATGAGGTCTAGGTGCTGCGGATGGAGCCGTAACATCCGTGAATAGATCTGGAGTAAAAATCCATTCGTTGTTTTCATAACGATATCCTACTAGGCTACCATCGGATAAGTAAGTTGCTCCTTGTCCTGGGATAGAGCCTATTCTGGGTATAAGATGGTCATGGACGATCATATCGAGACTCGGATTATAGTTAAGCGTAACATTAGAATCGGAGGAGTAAGAAATAATGATTCGTTGCATTCTGTCATCTCTCTCCCCTGCTGTTTTTTTGACAAATATCTCATTTCCGAATATCACCTCATCTCCATTTATCGCAGAAATAACATCTACTACCTTACGTCTATCAAATTCAGAATAGCCATCATACCCAAACAATAAGTATTGAGTCTGGCCCTCAAAATCAAATTCCAAAATGTTGTAATATAATGCCCCAAACCAACTGTTTTGATCTGTTTGAGTATATGCAGCATCTTCACCTAGTTCAGTGCTTTGGTCCGAAAGCTTAATCAGCTTACCATCTGACTTCTGTAAATACCCAAAAGATTTAAACTGATGCTCGTTTATTTCCACTTGATATGAGAGTACTCTGAAGGTAGAATCCATCGGATAGATTTTAGAAATCCATTCTATGTCTCTCAACTTATCGCTGAAGGAATTTTTATTCGACAATCGTTTTTCTAGAAGAGTATGAAACTGCGATGCAGCGTATGCTTTGTGATCGGGTTCTAAAGCATTGATCATTACATCACCATAAAAGTCCAATGCATTTTCTTGGGCTATGGAACTGAAGCTTATAAACGCTAATAATAACAAGGTCATCAATCTCATAAAGTAAATTTTTGTACTTAATCTAACGACGTGTAAACCTTGAAAATTGTTAAAATATCAGAGAACAATATCAGAGAATTCTATGCAGCACAGCATCTGATGAGCTCATTGTAATCTGGACGATCACTTGCGTTTTTATGTATGTAACGTTCTCTGATGTTTCCATTCCGGATCAGGAAGATACCTGGCATCTGGAAACCATCACCGACCTGTTTAAGGCTTGGTAGATTACCTTTAGTGGCTACCTGAAAACCTCTGATCATCGTTTGCAAACCAAACAATTGAGAAAATGATCCTTTGACCAGACCGAAGAGTTCATAAAGCTTGCAATCTGGATCACTGATGCGATCTATATCTGATAGACCAAACTGAGAAGAGTATTTATCTCCTGATGCTTCATCCGATGGATGCACAAGTACCAGTTTGATGCCTTCCTTTTCCCAATTTGATCTATTGTTAGATATATCTTGCAAAGCTTCTTGACAAAAAACACAGCCAAAGTGTCTAAGAAAAATGAGCATAACTGTATTCTCCGTAGAGAGATCGTATAAGCTGCTTCCCTTATTACTTATGATGGACTGAAATTTATTTGCCGAATCTTTCATTATAATTATTGTTATTTAAACCAACTTCATCTTCTTAAAAGAATCAATTACAGATTTTACTGCTTCTTTTGATTTGTTTAACAGCTTTAATTCTGATTTGTTTAAGTCGAGTTTGATGATTTTAGTAACACCATCTTTACCCAGTTGTACTGGAGCTCCTAGATACATATTACGTACTCCGTATTGTCCTTTTAGATAGACACAACATGGGAAGATTCTATTTTCGTTCTTAACGATAGATTCTACCATTTGAGCTGCTGCCGCACCTGGTGCATACCATGCAGACGTCCCCATAAGCTTAACGAGTTCTCCTCCTCCTTTTTTAGTACGTTCAACGATTGCGTTTAATTTTTTCTTGTCGATGAGCTCAGTAACAGGAATACCAGCTACCGTAGTATATCTAGGCAATGGAACCATAGTATCTCCATGACCTCCCATTAGGATCGCTTGTATATCTTTTGGCGATACTTTTAAGGCTGTTGCCAAGAATGCTCTATATCGAGCCGTATCTAAAATACCAGCCATACCGAATACTCTACTGTCTTTCAATCCAGATGCTTTAAAACAAGCATAAGTCATTACATCTAAAGGATTAGAAACCACGATAAATATTGGATTCTTAGAAAACTTCATGATGGACTTAGTAACAGAAACCACGATCTTAGCATTAGTGGTAATTAAGTCATCTCGACTCATACCTGGCTTTCTAGGAATACCAGCAGTAATGACTACGATATCAGAATCTGCAGTATCCTTATAATCCGCAGTACCGGTAAGTCTAGTACTATAATAATCGATCGATGCTTGCTGCCAAGAATCTAGAGCTTTACCTTTTGCAAACTCTCCTTTAATATCCAAAATCACGACTTCATTAACGATGTCTTTATGAGCTAATACATTGGCTACTGTGGCCCCTACATTACCCGCTCCTACAACAGTTACTTTCATTTAATTTGAAATTTATTTAAAAAACTACTTAAGTATTTAATTAATTAATCCCACAAATTTAGGTTTTTTATAATATATAGATTTTGGCTTAAGCCAAAATAAAATAGTCCGTGAATCATGTAAATTATAAAAAATGTCCGTTGGCTTAACCATATGATTTATTTTGCATTGTAACTTTACCTAATACATACCAAAGAAAAATGAAAAATTATAAAAATGTATTCCTGCTTTGTTCATTCCTAATGGCTGCTTTCAATATGCAGGCTCAGCACTATAAGTGTGGAACGGTACATACGGAAGAGTTCATGGAAAGACTACAGGCCAATGTCAAATATTCTAATAATCATCTGACTAGAATGTATGAGACTAGATATGTACCTATTGTCTTTCATTTAGTCGCAGATAGTGATGGGAATGGTCGTATTCCGGAAGAAACAGTTTACAAGCAACTATGTCTGATAAATCAGCAGTATGATTCTTTGGGTTTTGTTTTTTATAGAAAAGATTTTAATTACTTAGATAATTCCAGTGTTTTTGATCACGAAGGAAATTATACAAGTGCTATTATCCAAGCAAAAGTTCCTGGTGCGGTAAATGTATTTCTAGTAAACAATGTTTTTGAAGGAGCAGGTGGATATTATTCTCCTTTTGGAGATTTCGTGGCTATACCTAAAGCGTACTTCTTAAGAGATGATAATGTACCGTTTTCGCATGAAATAGGTCATTTCTTTTCTATAGCTCACCCACACGTAGGATGGGAAGATGCACCTTATACTCCGGCTCTTTATGGCGAGACGGTAACGCTAGGATCTATCGGATCTCAGCAGACAGGTGGTAATGTGGTAGTGGAACTACAAGATGGTAGTAATTGTGCAACTGCAGCAGATAGAATATGTGACACTCCTCCTGATTATGGTTTTATGCAATCCGCTAATGCTTGTTCAAACCCATGGGAAGGTATCGTAAAAGATAGAAACGGCGACTTAATCTATACTGTTCCGGATTTATACATGACTTATAATGGTTATGCCTGTAGTGTATATAACTGGACTCATGGTCAAGCTACCGCAATGATGGCCGATTATGACAGTCGTGGAAACATCGAAAAGACCAATGTGCCAGATACCATGTTTGTAACAGAGATCCCTAGTTTAGTGTCTCCTGGAGCGTTTGAGACGGTGGAGGAATATAATAATGTTCTTATAGATTGGGAACCAGTAGCTCATGCTGATGAGTATATTTTGAAAATCGGTGGAGATGCTGAAATTACCATCAACACTACAGAAACTGAATATTTAGCGACATCATTAGAGGCTAATTCGTCTTATACCTATCTAGTACACCCTGTAAATGAAGTGGGTTACTGCCTAGATATAACAGAGGCTAGATTGTTTTTAACAGGAAATACAACCAGTACAACCGATATATCAGGTCTAAATGCGATCAACTTATATCCTAATCCTGTTACACAAACATCTGAAGTAACATTAGCTCTAGATTTAGATAATGATATGGATCTAGATAT
>CALDEN010000396.1 GCA_937942405.1 uncultured Saprospiraceae bacterium | reverse complement strand
TATGGTAACTTAAAGATTAAAGGTGTGGAGAAAGAAATAGCTTTTAAGGCAATGATTAATGATAAAGGACAAGGAGTCAGTGTAACGAGCCCAGAGTTCGGTATTAATAGAACGGACTTTGGTATCAAGTATGGTTCTGCTAGCTTTATGGATGTAGTAAAAGACAAAGCGATCGATGATAATGTAAAACTATCTATCAGTCTATCTGCGAGCTAGAAATTTAAAAAACTAGAATATAATTAGGAAGAGCTTGCTCCATCAGGAGTAGGCTCTTTTTTATTGCTCATAAAAGATTTCTATGACCTCACTCGTCTCAAGGTTGGACTCTAGAAAAACAGTTTGTTTTTTTCCTTTGTAGAAGTAAGAAATTCCCATCGTGTTAGGAGGTACGAGACCTTCGTTATCAGCATGGAGCAAAATGTAGTTTTTACCAGTACGGTTAAGTTGGAACTTAAGTTTAGTAGGAAACTTCTCTAGAGATTTTTTTTCCATGATCCAGTCTCCGTTATAGTTTACAGAGAGTATATCTCCATCTAGCATCATGTTATCAAAGAACTCTATCTCGAATAGCTTGCGATCTGCCTTGATAGAAACATTATTGTTGATAATCTTTCTTTCCTTGAGCATAGTTGGAATCTCCTCGATATATGAGTCTGTACTTACGATTAAGTCTGCTTTAATAAGCTTTCTAGGGTATAGTACTTTAAATAATGGCGGCAATTGAAGAAAATGAAGCTTCTTAAGATTACGATCTCTGATCAGTCTAGATGCTTTAAATGCTGATCCAGGAGCTACCGTATTTAGGTTTTCGGTAAGAATAATATTGTAGTAATAATAGAATTTACCGTATCGTTCATATTTTTCTGGTACCGACCCGTCTTTATAGAATTTAGTCACTTTTAGTGCAGCAGTACGAGCATTTTTACTAGCATCTGCATAATTATCATCATCTTTTTCTACATGATTTTCTATTGCATCTACAGATCTATTTAATACGAGAGATAGTGCTTTAATGTTCTTTGTTTCTTTTGCTCGGATGGCTTTCAGTGCTTTTACAAGGGCATTGTGGTTTTCTAATAGTGGTTTGTAAAAACCATTTTTGGACTTGGATTCATATCGAGATCTGATGGAATTGATCTCTTTTTCTAAGGCATTTCTTAGACTATAGAGCTCATCGAACAGTTTTACACCATTTTCTAGCTTCTGATATACGGCATCTAGATGCTGTTTATCTTTGATATCGTTCCGTTCTATGTAGTCACCAGTCTCAAATCTGAGCTCATTTAATCGCTGACATAGATTGAAAAACTTACTCGTTAGATCATCTAATTTATTGGCGTCAGCCCCTAAAACTTTTCCTTCTTTCTTCATTTTAGGAAATAGATCTGCAGGACTGATACCTCTATGCTCGTAATAACTGGGATCAGAATAGATGTCTCGACCGAAGTCTGAGTTTTTAAATGCAAACTCACCAGAGGCATCTACCAAGGCATTTACTTCATTATTAAAACTTTGAAGCATTAGATGGGAAATGGTCAATCCATGTATGCAATCATTGGTAAAATCCACATAATTATTCAGTGCTTGGAACTTAGTAGTAGACTGAGCGGATAGTTGAAAGCTAAGCAACAAAAGGAAGAAAAATCTTAACATATTATGGTTATATCAACGATAAGACGAAAATACCCTCTTTTAGGTTATAGATATAGTCGATGTCTTTAAAAGCTTATTTTTGTAGTCAGAAAATGTGATCCATGGAAGATTTATTTGTTTATAACAGCTTAAGTAGGAAAAAAGAAAAATTTGAACCTATTACAAAGGGATTTATAGGGATGTATGTATGTGGTCCTACAGTGTACAGTGATGTACATCTCGGGAATGTGCGGACTTTTATGAGTTTTGATGTGATTTACAGATATCTTCTATATCTCGGTTACAAAGTGAGATACGTTAGGAACATTACCGATGTCGGACACTTAACAGATGAAGGGGAGGACAAAATGTCCAAAGGAGCAAAAAAAGATAAACTGGAGCCTATGGAAGTGGCTCATAAGTACACAGTCGGCTTTCATGATATGATGCAGCTTTTTAATACGCACTCTCCGGATATAGAACCGAGGGCGACAGGGCATATTATCGAGCAGATAGAAATGGTCCAGCAGATTCTAGATAATGGATATGGGTATGAGAGTAATGGGTCTGTTTATTTTGACACCATAAATTTCATGAAAGATCATCCATATGGTGAGTTGTCTGGAAGGAAAGTAGATGAGCTGCTCGTAGAGACGAGAGATCTAAAAAACCAAAGTGAAAAAAGACACCCTAGTGATTTTGCGATATGGATGAAAGCCTCTGATGATCATCTGATGAAGTGGAACTCTCCATGGTCGGTAGGATTTCCGGGATGGCACTTAGAGTGTTCTGCAATGAGTACTAAGTATCTTGGAAAGAACTTCGATATACACGGTGGGGGCAATGATCTTAAGTTTCCGCATCATGAGAACGAGATCGCCCAGAACGTAGGTGCTTGTAAATGTAGCCCTGCTAATTACTGGCTACATACCAATATGCTCCTGATGAATGGCAAGAAGATGTCCAAGAGTGATGGAAATACGATCACCCCGACACAGTTATTTACAGGAGATAGCCCACATGTAACGAAGGGATATGATCCGATGGTGATTAAGTTCTTTATGCTGATGGCTCACTACTCATCGACCATAGATCTGACAGATGATGGCTTACAAGCTGCTGAGAAAGGATATAAAAAACTGATGGAAGCCATTAAAGTAATGGACTCATTATCTACTACGTCTACAGCTGGAAGCTTAGATGAAGAAATTAACGGAACCCTAGATGCGATACTTAAGGACATGTCCGATGACTTTAACACTCCTAAAGTAATCGCGAGTCTCTTCGAGCTAGTGGCCAAAATAAACGGACTTAAAGGAGGACAGTTAGATATAAATAATATCTCGACACCTTGCCTTGAGCGAATGAAAAAGACGATTCACGATTTTGTTTTTGATGTGATGGGGCTTAAAGATGAGTTGTCAGGAGATAGCTCTAGTAAGTACTTAGATGGATTGATGTCACTGATCATAGACATACGTCAAAGTTCAAGGGCCAATAAAGACTGGGGCACCTCCGACAAAATAAGAGATACCCTCAATGAGTTAGAGATAAAAATTAAAGACGGAAAAGACGAGACCAGCTGGTCATTAAATTAATAGAACATGATAGCAAGACTGAATAGTGTACTTCTACTTTTTATAGTTGGATTTTTTTGTTTTACATCATGTAAATCAGACCCTAAGCCTGCTCAAACTACACCCAAGAAGAAAGTAAC
>CALDEN010000395.1 GCA_937942405.1 uncultured Saprospiraceae bacterium | reverse complement strand
ATCGAGAGTAGGAGGTTCTGCACAGATAAAATCGATGAAAAAAGTATCTGGTACATTGAAACTAGATCAGGCACAGTTTAGAGAGTTAGAGGCTTTCGCCAAATTCGGATCTGACCTAGATGCAGTGACGATGAACGTGATCGAGAAAGGAAAAAGAAACGTGGAAATTTTAAAGCAAGCTCAATACACACCATTTAGTGTAGAAAAGCAAGTAGCGATGATATACCTTGGAACGAAAGGATTATTGAAAAACGTTCCAGTAAATAAGATCAAAGAATTTGAAGAGATGTTTTTAACAACACTGGAGCAAAGACATCCAAAAGCTCTTAAAGACTTCAAAGCAGGAAAACTTACAGACGAAGCAACAGGAGCAGTAACTAGTTTGGCCGCAGAGTTATCTAAGCAGTTTGCGTAGATAATATGTAAATATGATAATGTGTAAATTTGAAAATAATTTTTAAATGTGCACATAATCAAATATGGATAGAACATCTAAACCAAATGTTGTAGTTGAAAAATCCATTTTGGCCTCTCTAGAGGTAATAGATTTTTGTAAAAAGTTACAAAACATAGATTCTAGAATTGCTGATCAATTGTTTAGATCAGTAACATCGGTAGGAGCTAATGTACATGAGGCACAAAGTGCTGAAAGTAGAGCAGATTTCATTCATAAGCTCAAAATAGCAGCTAAAGAGTTAAAAGAATCTTTGTATTGGTTAGAGTTGTGTAGTCGTTCACCGCATTTAATTGGGGATGAAAAACATACATCGCTTTTAAATGAGCTAGTGTTGATTATTTCAAAAATCATTAGCTCAGCAAAAAAGAATAAGTAAAATGTTAGCTCATTTACTCATTAAATATTAGCACATTTACACATTAAAAAATGTCAGGTCAGTTAAAAGAAATACGTGGTAGAATAGCTTCTGTAAAAAATACACAGAAGATCACAAAGGCTATGAAAATGGTCTCTGCGGCTAAGCTTAGGAAAGCTCAGAACGCTATCGTAGAAATGAGACCGTATGCTGATCGATTAAATAAGATGTTGATCAATATTCTGAATAATTTAGAAGGTGATGCATCTAGTTCGTTCGGTATAGAGAGACCGATAGAGAATACATGTCTAGTAATTATAACTTCGGATAGAGGATTGTGTGGAGCCTTTAATACAAATGTGTTAAAGAAAGCGATAGTCCTATTAGAAGGAAAGTATGCAGATTCTAGAAAAGCTGGAAAATTGACGATCATTCCGATCGGTAAAAAAGCCTTAGACTTTGTGAAAAGAAAATACGACGATGCTAACATCGTAGATGATTATGCAACATTGAACACTAATCTGGTGTGGGATGAGGTCGTACAAGTGCCTAATAGATTGATGGAAGAGTTTAAGGACGGAGTCTACGACCACATTACGGTTTGTTACAGTAAGTTCAAAAATGCAGCAATGCAGGAAAACATGGCTGTACAGTATCTTCCGGTAGAAAAAATTGAGGTAAAGCAAGAGGGAGACGTAAAGGATAAGAAAGCAGATTACCTTTTTGAGCCAGATAAAGTAACCCTGCTAGAAAACCTAGTACCGAGTATACTGCAGACTACTTTTCAGAAATTTTTGTTCGATAACAGAGCAGGAGAGCATGGTGCGAGAATGACAGCCATGGATAAAGCAACAGAAAACGCAGAAGATCTAATGAATGATCTTAAGATATACTACAACAAAGCAAGACAAGAATCCATTACCAAAGAACTCTCTGAGATCGTAGGTGGAGCAGCTGCTCTGGGAGGATAGTCCACTTGATATGAAAAAAAACAAAGGCCATCTTGTAATTCAGGATGGCCTTTTTTGATTAATAGGCTTTACATTAGATATGTAAATGAGGTAGAGATTTGTTTTTAGAAAATATATTCCTTGTGCAGCAATTGGGAATGTATTTTTAACAAACTCGAAATGAAGAGAATTAAATTATGTCGTAATTTTATTTTCATGAAAAATGAAATACGACTAATCGCAGTAATTCTCATACTGAGTTTGTTTTCATGTATTCCTCCGATGAAGAGTATAACAGGAATAGAACCAGGTCAGGAACCTTACTCATCAATAGCGATCATATCGAACATCGACCCGAGCATAGAAAAACCCTGTATGTGGTTTCATGATGCGATAAGTTCTAAAATAGAAAAAAGAGGAGCAACAGTTTACAAACATATAATAGTTGCGGAGAATAAAGCACTACAACTTAACGCAGATGATAGCAACTCAGTACTTGTAGAGAAGTTAAAATCAGAACGCCCAGAATTGTTAATAACTATAACGCCGACTTACAAACTGTATGAAGATCGAGCTTTAAGTCGGGTAGATTATCAGGCGGTAGGTGTAGACACTTCTAAAGAAAAAGAAGTCTGGAAAGCCACATTTTCTTTATACAGACAGTTATTAAGTGGAGCTCATAAAAGTGCAGAAACCGTTTCTGAGAAACTCTATGTACAGATGATTAAAGATGGAGTAATATAATTCTTATTTTTCCAGATGGTCAAGGTTTGTAACCTCGATCCAATGAACTCGTACTATCATACCCACACATTCAAGTAATCCTGTGAATTTACTGCTAATTATTTTAAACCGAATTTGATAATAGAGATGCTTAGTTCTACTTGAATATAGGTTAATCCTTTCAAATTTAACCAAGTCAGCTCGAGGGAGACCTT
>CALDEN010000394.1 GCA_937942405.1 uncultured Saprospiraceae bacterium | reverse complement strand
ACTTTCCTTTGAAATGATTAAGTAAGAATGCCTATTTTGACATTGATTTTATCCGATATCATATTCCCTCAAAAACGCAGATATAGATTCCAGGCACCTTTACAACTCAGATTATGCAAGATTTTATCGAAGAACAAACCTTTACACAGATCGATTACACCCAAGAGCCGCTCGATAAAGCAGAATATGAAGATTGTACTTTTTCGAATTGTGATTTCAGTAGTTCAGATCTGGCCGATGTCGTATTTTCTAATTGTCGATTTATCTCCTGTAATCTGAGCATGGTACGACTGAGTAACACCGTACTGAGAGACGTGAAGTTTAAGGAATGTAAACTACTGGGAATCGACTTTGAAGTTTGTAATCCATTCGGTCTCAAGATGATCATGGAAAACTGTATCCTCAACCATTGCTTATTTTTCAAAACTAAAATCAGAAAAACGACTTTCAAGGACTGTCACCTTCACGAAGCAGATTTTACAGAATGTGATCTGACAAGTACTGTTTTTGAGAATTGTGATTTGACTAGAGCGACCTTTGAACGGACTATTTTAGAGAAGGCCGATTTCAGAACCGCCTATGGATTTATCATCGATCCAGAACTCAATCGAATAAAGAAGGCTCTCTTCTCCATCGAAAACATATCTGGTCTTTTGACAAAATATGACATTCATATCGAACGATAAATGCAGTTTTTTTTTCATTCGCCTCCGAGCGGCTATTTAATATCACTCCAGAAAAATTTATACCGATTACTGTACAAATTGTCACTTATTTCATAAGCTATCTGATAGGTCATTTCTACGATTAATAGGTATAATTCTTAATTTAGAACTCCATTAAAGACCTAAAGTATGATCCGGATCCTCCTACTACTTCTCTTGCCCAGTTCCCTGTTTGCACAATTGGAGACTGGATTTATCAATTATACCTGGCAAGACTCTAGCGGCACCCTACTCCTCCACGTTCCTGAAGAGATGATCGGCACAGAGTTCTTATACGTCCCTAGCCTATCCGCCGGTGTCGGGTCCAATGATATCGGCCTCGACCGCGGCCAACTCGGTCAAGAAAAAGTCGTTCACTTTTATCGTTCAGGTAAAAAGATGATGCTCGTTCAGAACAACTTAAAGTACCGAGCCCTCAGTGATAATCCGCAAGAAGTCGCTTCTGTCGAGGAGGCTTTCGCCAAATCCATCCTGTTCGGATTTGAGATCAAAGAAAATAAAAACGGTGTCTATTCATTAGATGCTTCTGCATTCCTCTTGAGAGATGCTCATGGAGTGATTCAGAAACTCAAAAATACCAGTCAAGGCAGTTACAGCTTGGATCTATCCAAAAGTACGATCTATCGAGAAGGGCTTTTTAATTTTCCCGACAACACAGAGCTAGAAGCCATATTGACATTTGGCGGAAGCCCAGAAGGGAGACAGATCTCTAATGTCACTCCTACCCCTGAGCTGGTAACAGTGCGTCAGCATCACTCTTTTGTGAGATTGCCAGATGCTCAGTATACGCCTAGAAAATTTCATCCTAGAGCTGGATATTTCTACAATAGCTATTTTGATTATGCTGCTCCGATCGGGCAAGATATGCAACAGCGGCACATACTCCGACATCGTTTAGAAAAGAAAAATCCATCTGCTAAACTGAGCGAAGCCGTCGAGCCCATCATTTACTACATCGATCCAGGATGTCCCGAGCCGGTAAAATCTGCATTGATAGAAGGAGGCAGCTGGTGGAATCAGGCTTTTACCTATGCCGGTTATAAAAATGCATTTATCATCAAGGAATTGCCTGAGGGTGCACATCCATTAGATGTCCGGTACAATATGATACAGTGGGTACATCGCAGTACTAGAGGATGGTCTTATGGAGCCTCTGTAGCCGATCCACGTACTGGAGAGATCATTAAAGGACACGTAAGCCTGGGATCATTGAGAGTACGGCAAGATTACCTGATCGCCCAAGGCATCATTTCATCTTTTGATGAGACGACTGATGATCCTCGATTATTGCAAATGGCCTTAGACAGATTAAGACAGCTCTCTGCCCATGAGATCGGTCATACCATCGGTCTGGCTCACAATTTTGCTGCCAGCACAGATAACAGAGCCTCTGTCATGGACTACCCTCACCCTTATGTCATTATGGAAAAAGACGGGCTCTCCTTTACCCAAGCCTATGATCAAAAAATAGGCGAATGGGATAAACGTGCCATAAACTACGGATACGGAATGCCGTCATCGGGCCAATCAGAAGAAGCTTTTCTGGCCAAAATAATTATCGATAATCAAAAAGACGGACTCCAATTTATCACAGATAAAGATGCTCGATCACGTGGAGGATTACACCCCTACGCCCATTTATGGGATAACGGAAATGATCCCACAGATGAGCTACTGCGACTCATCGATCTGCGTAAACATGTCTTGCAAAACATGGGA
This sequence comes from uncultured Saprospiraceae bacterium, assembly GCA_937942405.1. Classification (GTDB taxonomy): domain Bacteria; phylum Bacteroidota; class Bacteroidia; order Chitinophagales; family Saprospiraceae; genus JAHDHU01. The sequence goes on along the minus strand of CALDEN010000394.1, from coordinate 885 downwards.
ACACAGTCCATCGCTGATGGGACTCCTTATTCTGAAATAGAAAAGGTACTCGTTCCCGCCTATCTTATGCATCGCTATCAAGTGGACGCCACATCTAAGCTGATCGGTGGGTATCACTTTGACTATAGTATAAAACCCGAGCCCATTAATTTTAAAGCTGTTTCTATCGACGACCAAAAACGTGCCCTCGATGCCATCTTACAAACGATCGATATCGACTACTTAAAACTACCCGATGCCATCGTATCGAGCATCCCTCCCACTGCATACGGCTACCCCAAAGACAGAGAAACCTTCGATAGCTCGATGGGTAGTCTATTCGATCCCCTGGCAGTAGCAGAGGCCAGTGCAGCACATAGCTTTAGCTTTTTGCTGAATCCAGAACGACTTGCTCGTATCAATTTAAATTCAACAGATGACTGGAATCTACAATCCTATTTAGAAACTATTAAGAGCCATATACAGAATCTAAAAGGCGATGAGGCATATCGAATGGTTATAGAAAAAACACTGTTTATCCATCTACTAAAACTAAAAGCAGATCAGGCGATCAATAAGCAGGTCGCTGCGGTTGTGCAGTCTCATTTAGATGATTTTTTTGTCTATAAAAAGAAATCCATGAAGATATCCGACGCTAGAGCAGCCCATATAAAATACCTCAGAAATCTGCTCAATGAATACAACCGTTTTCCAGAGACCTTTAAAATTCCATCGATCACTAAGATGCCACCGGGCTCGCCTATCGGCTGTTATTAAAAGGTGAGAGATGTGGGTATGATTTGTATAGCTTTGCAGCAAAATACAGATAGCATACATGCAGATTCTAACCACACATTATCATCCAGAAGTACACGATTTAGAAAATAAGTCCATACTAAAGAGACT
>CALDEN010000393.1 GCA_937942405.1 uncultured Saprospiraceae bacterium | reverse complement strand
CTAAAGGCTCCTTTTTCTGGATCATATTTGTCGAGGTGTTTGAAGATCTTAATAAAGCTGTCTTGAAGTATGTTTTCTATAAAATAGGGCTCTTTGACATATCGCTTTACTGCGTAGTAAAGCCTGTCTACGCTTAAATCGTACAGCTCCTTCTGAGCAGAGTAGTCTAACTGTAGACAGGCTTTGATAATATGTGTGAGCTTATTATTCAATGCTCTTATATTGCTTTTACTACAAAAACGTTATCCTCATCTTCTGAATCCTGTAGTGGAATATCCATCTGTATAAAAAAGCATTCACTATTTACATTAGGTTCTCCTGCTTCAGGACTTTGATCCATGCTGTTAACGCATTCGTAGCCCGGTGCACCTATGTAGTAAATTACATATTCTCCAGGAGGAACATCTTGGAACTGATAGAAGCCATCGGGGTTACTGGGGGACCATCTTATGTAGTTGCCAGTAGGTACTCCATTTTCATTTCTTTCATATAGTTCTACTCGATGTTGGTAGAGTGGGCTATCACCGATGCCATCGTTGTTAGTATCTTCTAAAACATATCCTGAGCCACTAATCCATCTAGGAATGGCGTCAAAGTTATTATCACTATCATGTTCGTCTTCTGTAACATCTACGGGTATATGATATAAATCTTCAGGAGTGGTTGGGTCCATATCTGGAGAGGCATCCGCACTGGATGTTACAAAGTGTCGATCTATAGATCTGAAAAATACAACATACTCGCCTTCAGACAGATCTGTAAATTCGTAGTAACCATCAGCATTTGTGAGGGTAAAATCTATACTTGTCGTGCCTCCTATGACATTTCCATTTCCGTCGCCACGGAATAGCTTCATATCGAATCCCTCTCCAGGTATATCTAGTGTGCCATCTTTGTCGGTATCGACCATTACATATCCGGAGATCTTTGCTCCTAGATTTAATAATTGTACTGTAAAATTATTACCGTCGTCATGTTCGTTTTCGTCTACCGTTATATGGATGACATCAGCTAGCTCTTCTTCCAAAAGATCGCCATCGGGTGTAGTATCTGTGCCACGTATGCTGGATGTCGGTTCTGGAGAGTAGAGTACTAGAGTTTTAAAATCTAATGGGGCCACTCCTTCAAACAAATAGTTACCATCATTATCGACATCTGCCCATAGTATGGAATCATAAGGAGTGCCTAAGGTGTCTGGTCTTTGACCTATTATTTCTCTGATATCTGCAAAATCGCCAAGATATACTCTTGCTCCCAGAAGCGGTACATCACCTACGTCATCCAGGTTTTCATCTATGAGTACACTACCTGATACTTTCTCTAAAAGGACTACGCTAGAAGTGGTCTCTGTCTCTGTGTCTTCTGGAGTACAGGAAAACACACTGATAAGGAGTAATAGACCTATACAATATTTTAAATTTTTCATGCTTGATTGTTTTTGTATTCGATTCAATAAAAGAATACGCTCCGGAGCTTCTTCTATAAGCTTATACACGGGTAGTTGTCGATGTGCTGCAAATCATGAGTACTATTTTCAATTCTTTTCCAAGATAGTTAAAGGAAGGAACGATATAGAAGATTTTGAGGGTAACGAGTGATTAGAAGCTTAAGTAGATTAATTAAATAAGTATGCAATTGTATTATGCTTTGAGGCGTTTTAAAAATCTAGCTTAGAACAAATTCTAAATGAAAAAGTGTTTATACCTCATATTAATATATGTATGTGTTTCAACGAGCCTATTAGGGCAAGGTGATGAGCGATCGTTCTTTTTAGAAGTTAAGCTAAGAGTGGCAAATACTTTTTATTGGGGAGATGGGACAGATATGTTTTTCAATAATGCTAATGTCATTGCGATAAGAAAAGCAAATGCCCAGATAGGGATATCATCACAGATTAATGCATGTTATTATATTAAAAAAAAGTATGCACTTGGATTAGTCCTAGAAGTAAATCAATATCGCTTCCAACAAGATTTAATTACCAACCAATCGGGTGTTTATTCTTACTCTGCATATTGGATTGGCTTTGGAGCATTGCATAGATATCTTTTTTATAAAAATGATAATTCGGCATTGTCTTTTACAAATTCATTTAGTTTAGATTATAGCGATCATTTTGAATATGGAAAAAATAATGGAATACAGACAGGGTATATAAGTTCAGTGGCTATTTCAGGAGAGATCGCCTTGTCCTATCGCTATACATCGAAGTATAGATTTACTTCAATCGTTGGGTTATATTTAAGATCAGCCATAATGGACTATGGTTTTGGTAAAGGTGGCTTCTGGCCGTATGCATGGGGTTTAAGTGTGGGATTTCAGATTTGATGATAATTGAGAAGCAGCTTTTATTAATTTAGGATGTAACTCAATTTAAAGTCGATTCCTATTGGTTCTTCTATCGTTATAGGGGTTGCTTTTTCTCCATAATTCCTAATGATTCCGTAAATACTATACTCTAAAATAATATTACCAAACAGCTCTCGCTGGTTTCCTATTCCTAAGTGTGTAAAGCCATCCCGATCTTCTGTAAATTGTGTATGTTTAGCTCTTGCAAATACATATGGGCCCGATAGATTGTTTCCGCCTGCACCCTCTAGTATTTTACGGGCCATCTTGTAATAAAATTTACTACCGATAATGTAGCTGAATGAATTTCTAAAAGTTATGTTTAAACCAGGAATTTCTATAAAGTCGAAGTTGTTGAAACCAACTCGGAGGGAACCCTGCAGTTCTTGTTCTAAGGAAAAAGAGGAGTTAAATATTTTTTGTTCGAAGGCTATTTTGGGACTCAAGGAAAATAACCAAAATGGATCTGTGTCGTTATATCCAGATAATCTAGCTATACTTGCGAGGTTGTTGAGACCTATCCGCCATGCACGTTTCCGATTGTTATGACATTTAATTAATGAGCAAGTACTGTTAGGATCTATTTTTTGTTTTTTACCAAAAACAAAACCATATCTCGTAAATGTACCGATACCTATGGTGTTTATCGCACCTGAACTTAGAGAGGAATCGGGAGTTCTAGAGTATCCCAGATTAAGCCCCAGGTCAAAATATTCTCTATTGAGGACCCTTTGTTGAAAGCCATAATTTAGGCCTAGCATTAGAATCCTTTGTTTTGAATCTTTAAATCCTACTTCTGCCTTGGTAGATATATACGGACCAGAGATATTGTTTGCTTGCTTTCCTTCTTCTATCCTTCTAGCCATTTTATGGTAATAACGAGTTTCAACGCCTATTTTCCGAGTGTCTATCAGGATCTTATCTACAGAAGGAATGATGGAAAAAGCCTTTCCAACTTTCATTTCGAGAGACAACGGATTTGTTTTAAAAACAAGCTTGGCTTCTTTGTCTAAGAGCAGAGCTTCATCGACGGCTGTTAAATAGACTACGGAATCCTGTGTGTCGTAGATATCTTGAGCAAAAACATTTATGTAGCTAAGGGATAGTAGTAGTATGAGGATATGTAGTTTCATCTGTATTAGTTGTTGTTATAGGTAGTTGTAGAAGTGGTAGTAATTATTTTGATTATTTCTTTTTTGGACTTGATACTGCCTTTAGAGTTTCCAACTCTATTTTTTCCTAGGAGTATGGTATGATTTCCGTCACCTATTTTCTCGTCAAATATGTTTTGACAGTTGTCGATGTCTATGTCACAGTTTTTGCAATTTACAGTTAGATTGTTTGACATTTGATCTGGAACAATTAATGTGATAGGGGCATGCTCTGCTTCGATGTTAAGCGATGTTATCTTGTCCGAGTAGGTGATGTCGACGAGTCCATACTTAAGCTTAGCATCCACTGATCCTCTAATACTACTCAATGATAAGTCAGTACGGTTTCCCGTTATTTTTAACGTTGCATCTGTTTCGAGGCATTTTATAGTTCCGTATTTAGAATCGATCTCTAATGCTCCTCGAAAACTCATCGTTGTCAGTTTGCTGAATTGTGATGTGCTGGATATATTAGCTACGTCACCAGTTATGGTCATCTCGCCATAAGAGTTGCTTACTTCTATTTTTGCGAAATTGGGTACAGTTAATTTGAGTATGGTTTTTAAATTCGATTTTGGTTTGGAATCTGGGTTGTCTATGATGATTCCATTACTGTAGTATAGAGTCTTTCCTTTTTTCTGAAAGCGTACTTTTATTTTGTCTAAATCTTGAGCAGCTTGTTTTTCGTTACTGTATCTCGAGATTACTTCTACACTGGCCGATACTTTATCGGTGTCTGCACTCTCGATAAAGATAAATGTCCGCTCTCCTGTAATTTTAAGAACATCGCCTGGCTTGAAGGTGTATTCTTTGTCTAGGGACTTAGTCACCTTAAAAGTCTGCTGGGCGGTAAGCTGAAGGGTGCATAAGAGCATCGATATGATTAGATAATTTATTTTCATTAGGTATCGGAGATCATTGATTTAAGTAATGTGGCTTTATCTCTTTCCATTCTAGCCATTAGTTTATGACTGGAATCGTCCAGTCCGTATTTTTCTTGTAGTTCTATCAGTTGTTGGAGAGCTTGGTTAATCTCTTCTAGCTGGATATTGAACTCTTGCAGTTGCTCTTGATCAAATAAGAAGCTGTTTTGCTCTATGTACTGTAGTACGTCTGATATGTTATCTTCTATCTCTACTTTATTATCATAGAGGTTTGCCATTTCTATCTCTGACTTGTACTGAAATTTGTCTTTATGGTCGGTAGAAAAGATATACTGGAATAATGTAAGTGCCAGTATACCGATGATCATTCCTATTGTGAGTAAGGCCCAATTAGTCTTGTTGCTCTTACCTTTATTATGAACAGTGTCATTGTTTGTACTTAGCTCCTGTGGCTCTGCGTCCATCTCTGCTGCAATGTTATCCCATATATTATCTGGTGCGGAGTACTCTGGAAGCTGTATTATCTTTTGTCCTAGATCCAACTCGCTCTCTATCTCAGTCCAGATATCTGGTGCGGTATGACTAGATTCTTTGAGGAGATCTATCAGTTGCTCGTAGGTATATTTTTTTCCTATGTTCATACGAGGTGATGCTTTAGGAGTTCTTTCAGTATGGTCTTGGCATAATTTAGTTGGGACTTCGAGGTACCTTCTGTAATGTCTAGAGCCGTTGCGATTTCTTTGTGCTTAAAACCTTCTATCTCCGACATGATAAAAACTGTTCTACTCTTTAGAGGCAGTGTGTGTATGGCTTGCTCGATGTATCCGATATCTACATTTACTTCATGTTTTATCTCGTCTACAGTGTCTAGAGATACTTTGTCCTTCTGCTTGTCTAACTGTCGGTATGCTTTTCTTATGAGTATCTGTTTGATCCAGCTATGGAAGTATTTTGGTTCTCTAAGATTAGGAAGTTGCTTGAACGCTTCTATAAAAGCCTCTTGTAAGATGTCACTAGCTAGGTCAAAATCTTGTGTCATTCGGTATGCAATGGTGTAGAGACTATCCTTATAGTTATCGTAGAGCTGCTTTTGTGCAGCACGATCTTGCTTTAGGCATAATAGTATAAGAGTCTCTACATTCATTGCGATCCGATGCTTGTGTTTTTATAGCTTTGTGAATGTAAGTTGGATATTCATATCCATATCCATTTCGAGGTCTGATCCGGTTTCGTTTATTGGAAAATCCTCTAACTGGCTATTAATATTAATAATAATTTGATCATCGTCTGTAAAAATAACGTCATCTGAAGGGAGATCATCTAAAATTAATTGGTCGTTTTCTACTCTCCATGTACCTATGTCTGCACTGAGATCTACACCTGTGTCATTAAGATTCATCTCTTCGGTAAACAATAGATCTCCCGCCATGTAATAATCTACACTTAAGATTAAGTTACCTATTGTAATATACTCATCATCGTCTGAAAAATTTAACATCATATCACTGTTTTTATTTTGCCCTTCTTGTGTTATTAGCATTTTGACGCCTTCCATAGTCATGCTCACGTCTCCGTCGAGTGTTGCATCAGTGATTATCCAAGATCCCATGATCTTATCTTCTAAGGTAGGTAGGGATTTGTCACGACACGAAGCGAATAAAAGAAGGCATAAAAGGAATACGGGTAGTTGAAGATTTTTCATAATTATTGTTTTTTGTTTTTGATTTAATATCTGTTATTCTAAAGAGACATGAATCACGAAAAAGGTTGGAATGACTTTTATTTAATTTCAAACTATTCAGTAAACCCTTGTATTTATTGACTTTGGGAGTAGAAATAAATTTAAAATCCGAGAAATTATTTGAGGAATATAAAGGCTAGTAGTCTTAGATGATGGAGCTTTCTAATCATCACTCTTCATAAAACTCCATGTAAAACTTGCCAATATCGCCCCGATGATGGGAGCGGCGATATAAATCCATAAGTCAGCCGTATGGCCTGAGACCATAGCTGGAGCGATCGATCTGGCAGGATTCATAGATGCTCCTGTGATGGGGCCAGCAAACATGGCCTCTAACATTACCGTCGCTCCTACTGCGAGAGCTGTAAACTGACTAGTCGCTTTATTCTGACTAACAAATAAAATAACGAGCATGAGAAAATACGTAAGGATGATCTCCAAAATAAACGACTGATGCCATGAGCCCAAAGGTATCGTAGATCCTAAATGATCGTGCTCTAGGAATAATATCCTCAAAACCCCAGATGCCAATAAAGCACCTGCTAGCTGGGCTGCTAAATATGGAACTAGTTTTTTCCTATCAAAACGATCGGTCAAACAAAATGCTATTGTAACAGCAGGGTTTATATGAGCACCCGATATATTGCCAAATGCATAAATCATCACCGTAACGATCAAGCCGAATGTCATCGCCACACCTACATGGCTTACGCCACCACTAGTCACATCGTTTATAACGATGGCTCCAGTTCCACAAAATACTAGGGCAAATGTTCCTATGAGTTCAGCAATGTATTTTTTCATCGGTCTATGATGGATCGGGGTTGATGCAGTTTATAGAGCTACAAAATAGCAATTTAAAAAACCGATTTAAATGATTTTTGCTCTAAGATTGTTTTAATGCTAGCTTCGTAACTCGTACACAGATGCATAAATGGGAAGTCTCCCATGCTGATCCGTTTTACTCCTAGCTTAGTTAATGTATCGAAGTCGGGAAGATTAGGCATACACAAGACATTGACTGGGAGAGTGGTACTCTGTACGATTTCTGCTATATCAGATTCTTTTTCTATACATGGAGTGAAAATGCCACTTGCACCTGCGGACTCGTATAATTGAATCCGTTTTTTAGTTTCTTCTACAGGAGAGGGGATGCCCATTATAAAAGCATCGACTCTGGTATTGATAAACATTTCGACATTATCTTTTTGGAGGAGATCTGTGATCGTAGATAGTGTTTTGGCAAAATCATCGGCTTTTGATAATACTCTACTGCCATCCTCAATGTAACTATCTTCAAAATTTATCCCTAATACTCCGAGCTCAGCAAGTTGCTTTATGTTTTTTGTGATTTGGTTTGGATTTCGGCTATAGCCGGCTTCTAAATCTACAGATAGTGGTAGATCAGTATTTTGGCTTATTCGCTTTACGATATATAGCAGCTCCGCAAAATC
>CALDEN010000392.1 GCA_937942405.1 uncultured Saprospiraceae bacterium | reverse complement strand
TCTATCGCAGCATCTGTCTCTACTCCGATAATGATGTTGCCAAACGCACAATTTAGTGTCCCTTCTATGACATTGGTAATAATGGGATTATCTACATAGGATTCTAGATCTATGCTCGACTCATTTGTACAACCATTAGGGTCAGTAACCGTCACCGTATATCGTCCGGCCTCTGTTACCGTAAAGTCGCTCATTGCCGACATAAAATTTGATGGCCCAGACCAGTCATACATAAAGGCTGGTTCTTGAGCGATCGTGTTTATGGCTCCTTCTCCTTGATTGAGACAAGTAATATCTGTCGCAAATAACTGATAGACTGGAGTGTCATCCATACGGTCGATCGTAAAGCTGATCTCATCTGTACATCCATTATCTGCCGTAACCAGCACCGTATAATTGCCTCCCTGAGAGAGCGACTCTATACCTACATTGCCGACGGTCTGAGGGCCATCCCATTGATACAAGATTACATCTCTATCTGATTCTATCTCTATCGTCGTCTGAGGGTTATTGCAGTCTACTGTTAATGCCCCATTGACCCCGATGACTGGAGCATTTATGTTTTCCTTAAGTTCGAATGTATCTAAAGTCACACAATTGGACCAAGCACTAGTGACTGTAAGATAATAGGTCCCTAAATCTATGACCTGTGGATTAGCATCTATAGAGGCAAAGCCATTAGGGCCTTCCCATATGTAATCCTTGAGATCGTGTATCGACTGCACAGACATTTCTACGGCAGCATCTAAACAACCGACAAAGGTATCTCGCAATATCAGCTCAGCAGGCTGTGTAAAAGAAGTAATCTCTATACTATCCACATAGCTACACCCATCACTCATCTCCAAGCACATGGTATAAATCCCCGCCTGGTCGGTCGTAAACTGTAAATCTGAACCCGCAAATCCATTGGGGCCTTTGAACTGAACATTGTCATATGATTCTGCGACATCCAGAAGTATCTGCCCGATCGTGGTACAGGTAATATTAGAAATACTCGTTAACTCATAAGGAGCACTTTCTTTTTTCTCGACCTCTACTAAGTGTAATTCTGAACAGTTATTCTGTGTAATTTCTAAATAATAAAAACCAGGCGTCGGAACCTGAGGCGACGCATCGCCAGACGTATATCCTGCATCGTTAGTCCAGCTAAAAAGATAGGAAGCTTCGTTATCTATCTGTGTATTTACTTGTATAAAATCCTGTCCACATTCTATAGAATCTATCGTAAATACAGGGACATCCAATTGATAAGAATACGTCACCTCTATGGAGGATTTTACCACACACTCGTTATCATCGATCACTGTAACGTCATACACACCTGGCAGATCGACTTCAAAGGAACTATCCGTACTCACAAAACCAGCTGGACCATTCCAAATGATCCCTGTAAGATTAGTAGAACTGCTCATCTCTATCATGCCTAATGGATCTGCACAACTGAGCACATCAGCCATAATATCAAGCTGTGGCCCTGCTAATGCATCATCGACTACGATCGAAATGGAATCCACACAATCTACATTGGATAATGTCAACCAATAGGTACCACCTGACTCAATATCGATCGTCAGTAGGCTGGAATCTGATGTAATCGTACCATCAGTGGTTTTCCATTCTATATCCGTAACGGCATTATACACTGAATTATCCCCTATCAACTGTATCGATGATGTCGCACAACTTAGTGTCTCTAGTGGCTGATCGATAACGGCCTCTAAATCCAATATCTCCAAATCCAATATGACGATCGAATCGCAGTCCATGGTGAAGATATTAATTGTATAAATTCCTGTCTCATCAAAAACCTCACCCCCTACCTCTAAGTCTAGTCCTCGACAAAGACTCTCTGACATAAACAAGGTATCTTTAGTAGGCAATATATCTACCGTTACACATCCAGAGCTGAATGCAGCACAGAGTCTTCCGAGGTTTATTAATGTATTTATAGAATCTTTATAAACAGCACCTGTCGGTAATATGTCTTGTTGATTTAAATAATACGATAAGCCGCACAAATTATATGTGCCTGCTGCATAACCGAGTAGATCTGGGGCCGTGCTGTATTCTATTATTTCGTCTTGATCATTGGAGATAACGACTGTATATCCATAGTCTGAGGGGTCTGGCTCTGAGGCCAAAGTATAATCTGGTGTAACTTCTATTTGTATATCTTGGTCGCTTTCGCAAAAGCTAAAAAAGTCCTCTGTAAGTGCTCCTCCATCTGCTTGACAATCGATGCACTGCAGTCCATCCTGATCACAAAATATAAGTTCGAAGTTGATCAAATTACCAGCTCCGATTTGAGAATCATCTGTAAATGTGACCGACCATACTCCATTTGCATCTTGGCCATTAAAGTCTTCTAGGCATCCATTAAATGGATAATAACAGCCCTGATATGTTGTAAAGGTCAACCAATTAGAAAAATTATTCCAAGTTTCATCTATCCCTACATCTGGCGTCGCCGGAAAAAGGCATGGAACAAAACCGACATCCCATGTGATCTGATCGGTCTGAGAGGAATTAGAGGTTGGAGGCCCCATTAAGATAACGGATTGTCCGGATGGAGAGGTCAATTCTACGATAAGATCACCGATGTACTCATGCGTCATCTCTACATTAACCTTACATAGAGCCTGACCATTATCACCCAATATTGGATTGGTCAATCCATCTACGATTATCGTTACTGAAGTGGTACTGAGATCCTCTAATACTATCGTGTTCTCTAATCCACAATCCTGTGACTCTAGCTGGATTATGGAGAATATCATTAGGCTTAAAGCCAAAAAAACACGTTTAGTCAGTCGGTACATATGCTTTATCAAAGATCAATAAAAAGACACCTCTAAGCAAGACTACCCTATTAAAAGAAAAGGAGATTGGCTCTGCTCTAAAAAAGCAAAGCCAATCTTTATTTTGAAATTTAATGAATTACCGTTATTGTTCCTGTAAATTGTTCAGTACTCGGACTAATTCCTTCTACATATCTCAATTCTATGAAATAAACATAAACTCCTTCGGCCACTCTTTTATCTTTAAAAGTTCCGTTCCAACCTGCCGAAGCGACATTAGGAAGCATGTCCTCATCTATAGAGAAGATACGCTCTCCCCATCGATCAAATACAGAAAAAGTCGTTACCGCTTCTACATATGGCGACTGCACAAAGAATGAACCGTTTTCTGACTCTGAGTTAGTACTGATAATGTTAGGAAGATATACGCTAGATGTCTGCACTGTCCTGATCGTGATACAATCCTCAGTGGTACATCCATTTACATCTGTGATAAACACACAATACTCGACTGCTGTCCCCTCTGGCGTTACGATTAACTCATCGATATACAATCCGTTATATATCTCTACTCCATCGGCGGTCCATATCATACTAGCGACATCATCTGCTATAAAGTTTAGATCGATGTTTGTAATCGTATAACTGTCACCTAATGTGATGGTTAGGTCATTTTCTAGGCTCACTATCGGATTAGCTGCGGCGTCTACCGTCGTAAATGCATTGAATAAACACCCGTTTGCATCCTCTAGGCTCACTGTATAATCTCCTGCAGGTACATTGGTAAATACCAGGTCAGTAGTCCATGTCGCTCCCTGATCTATAGAGAACTGATAAGGTGATAAACCACCTACTATATTGGTAATACTGATCGACCCTGGTGCGTCGCCTGGACATGCAGGGCTCTCACTTTCGACAGTCATCGTAGGTAGATCTGGATCTGTAGTGACCTCTACCTGATCAGAATCCACACAGGAGTTTCCATCCATGATTTCTAAGACATAAATTCCTGGCTCTGTAACCGTAATCGTCGGATTTGTCGGATTATCTATGGTAACGGCATTATTCATTTCTGTCCACAAGTAATCTAATGGAATGGTTCCTGTAGATCCAGATCCATCGAGCAATACTCCGGTCTCAGAGTTATCACAATTGAGCTCTCCGCCCATTCCTGCATCTGC
>CALDEN010000391.1 GCA_937942405.1 uncultured Saprospiraceae bacterium | reverse complement strand
ATAATGGTTTCGATGATGATTGCAATGATTTGACATTAGATGATGATTTGGATCAAGATGGATTTGGATTGGATGTGGACTGTGACGATACAAACCCTGATATTAATCCAGATGCAGATGATATTCCTAATAATCGAATCGATGAAAATTGTGATGGGGAAGATTTAGTTTCTGCCGTAAACGATGTTGAGTCTTTAGGCTTTTCGATTTTTCCTAACCCAGTATTAGATGTTGTCTACTTAGTTCAAACTCATTCATTAAATATGCAAGTTGAATTTTTCGATTCTAGCGGTAAAAATGTATTGAATTATAATGTAACAGACAAAAGCAGTGTTATCGATTTAACAGGCTTGATGAGTGGAATCTATGTGCTACGGATACGTACGGGGGAGAAGGTAATCTATCATCGTCTGTTGGTTAAATGATAATTTAGTGTGATAAGATTACTGAAAATGTGGATCGCATTATTAAGGCATAAAATAAGTGCCTATGCTCAATGATATACGCTCGCTGGAGAGCTTACGCACTCCTCGTCAACCATTGCGGGATATACAAAGTCTCTATTTCTTTCTTTTGCTAATCTCTTCAGGATGGGTTCCACATCATATGATGTCAGGTTTAGACAAGGATTGGTCGATAGAGAAAATACAGGTCAGGTAATGAGCATTAACTCCTATGGGGGTAGTGGTTTAAATAGGTTCCGTATAATTTAGCGTAGGGGATTGCGATTGATAATGTCGAATTCGAGTTAAGAACAAATTGGCCTTTGGAATGGAAGATGTTTTTAGGTTGAAACAAAAAAATCGGTTACACTATCTAGTGCAACCGATTTTAAAGAATGTTGTAAAAAACGTTCCTTAGTTTATTTTAATAAAATTCTTTTCTATTGATTCGGTAGTCGTACTGATTTTCAATAAGTATAAGCCTGCATCTAAATGGGAAATGTCAATTACTCCATTTCCGGACCGGTGATTTATTCTCTTCAATAACTTTCCATTTATTGAATGGATTGATAGATCTAAGCTTGTGCCCGAGTAGTTGTTGACATTAAAATTCAATTCGTTTCTTGCGGGATTGGGATAAAGCAAGACGTCGATATTTTCATCACAAGTTGCTGTGACTGATTTTGTATGGAAAATCTCGTAACCACCATCTAGATTTATTTGTTTTAGGCGATAGTAGAAATTTCTCTGTCTATTTAATTCCTTATCTACAAAAAGATATTCCCGTATACCATTAGTCGTCTTGACACTAGACTCTACAAATCCGATTTGTTCAAATGTGATGGCGTCGGTAGAACGTTGAATCTCAAAACCTGAATTGTTAATTTCAGTTCCTGTGGTCCATGATAATTCGTTGTGATAGCAATCTACATTTTTTGCTTCGAAGGATTCTAAGCCTACAGGGAGTGTAACATCAGCGACTCCTAAATCATCACTGGATGAGTTGTTTGTGGGGTCATCGTTGAAACTACTGGGTGAGCCGAAAAAAGGAGGACCACTTCCAAAAATTACGATATTGGAATTGGATTCTAAAAGTGTACATCCATTCGTAAGTTTAGGGCTGATGTTAACCACTATGTCGCCTTGGTCGAGCCAATTAATAGCTACATTATTAACTCCTTCAAGGGTGTATGGATTTATTAGTGTCCAGTCAAATGAAGATGGTGTTGTAACATCTGCTATACTAAGAACTCCGTAAACCTCACTTGCAGGCAAACTAATTTGAATTGCAAAAGAATTTGCAGGAGCAGAGCATAGTGGATCTAAACCACTCATTCCCCATTCTACTGTTAAATCGGCTGTGTTAAGATCTAGGCAATTGGCTATACTAAAAGAAAATCCATTGATCACGGGATCACATCCTTGAGTATACGATATGTTACTTCCTAGGGTTAAAATAAAAATAACTATTATATATAAATGTTTCATTTTATATTCTTTGATATAGGTGCTCAGTGTATACCGAGCACCTATGTTTTTTAATTTAGTTAATTATTAGCGGTTGCTGAACGGCATTATTACTGCTGTTCTGATCTCCACCTGTGTTTGTAAGTATATCACCTTCTACCAATGCTGAATTACCTTGAACTCCTATGGCATCATATGAAATACCTATGACACTATAATTTCCTGCAGATAGAATCACCCCTGCTTTTAATCTTAAACGTAGAAATGACGAATTGTCTACCAGTATTTCCCAGTCACTGTTGTCAGTAGCAATACTTCCTCCTATATCTACGGAAGTAGTAGTCGCTCCATAGGTGGTGTTGAAGACTGCTGATCCCGGTTTAAGTATAAGTACTTCTGCCAATTCTGAATCTGCTGTGCCTATATTGTCTACCGTAATAATGGCATCCTTACTATCTCCTGTTGCAAATGATCCGCCTGCCATATAGTATGTCAAGAGAAGTTCAGTAGGAGTTATGCACGTACCCTCAACAGTAATGTCAAATTCGCATGTTGTCTCGTTACCTGAATTATCTGTAGCTATATATGTTACAGTTGTCGTTTCACCTACTGGAAATAGTGAGCCAGATATGTGAGAAACAGAAAATGTAAATGCATCACAAGGATCATTGATTTCTGGGGCTGTCCAGTTAACTGCAATCTCACAATCTCCATCTGGAGCTGTCACTGTAATATCGAATGGACATGAGTTAATAACTGGCCCATAGACATCTATGATTATTACTGTAAAGTGACAGAAGCTTTCATTTCCTGCCTCATCAATAGCTGTAATCGTAATTACGTTAGATCCAGCTCTTAGATCAGATCCGGTTATATCATACATGCCAGTTGCAGGGTTATAAAGGATAGAAACTGGTCCAGTGGTTGTTATTGTATTATTTCCGAGGTGTAACTCTGCGGAAATCGACACATCTAAGTTCTCGCTATCAGTGCAATTATCCGTTATTAATATACTTCCTGAGTAGTCAGAAAAACAATCGTTCGGATCTGTCAAAGTAATCTCCTCATTGGCTGGACATGTTAATGCTGGTAATTCATCGTCGGTGATCACAATTTCTTGAGTACACGTTTGCTCATTTCCATGAATATCCATAACTGTCCATACGACCATTGTAGTTCCGACGGGGTATGTGTCACTGGCGTCTGCTGTACCGTTGTAATCATTGGTAACTGTATCCACATCGCAGTTATCCGTTGTTGCGGGTGCTGCAATCGTTATTGTAGCTTCACAGACACCTATATCTGCCGTTTGGTTTACATTGTCAGGACAGGTAATAGTTGGCAACTCATCATCTGTAATCACGATTTCTTGTGAGCACGTTTCCTCATTTCCACTTACATCTGTAACTGTCCAAATGACAGTGGTTGTGCCTACCGGATATGTGTCACTTGCATCTGCGGTGCTATTGTAATCGTTCACTACTGACGCTATGTCACAATTGTCTGAGCTTACAGGTGTAGCAATTGTTACCGTTGCTTCACATAAACCTGTATCTGCCGTTTGATCTATGTCTGCAGGGCAGATGATCATTGGTAGCTCATCGTCTACTACTGTCACATCGAAACTACATGAATCTGTATTATTGCTGCCATCTGTAGCTACGACATCGACTGTTGTTGTTCCGGTGGGGAAGTCGTAAGGCATTGTAATAACTGATCCGTCTATGGTATATTCTAAGGTAGTAGTTACGCAATTGTCTGTCGCTGTAGCTGGCAAGTCTAATGTGGCATTACACTCACCTAAATCGATGTTGTATGGATTTGTAACTGTAGGGCATGTAATTGCGGGGTTTATATTATCCTCAATCGTTACTTCTACAACTACATCGACTGCATTTAGACAAGGGTCTGTAATTGTTACCGTAACTGAAATAGGATTAGAACTTGAACAATCTACAGATAATGGACTTATAGCGTATGTTAACTGTGTTGCATCATCTGCACATACATCTGTTGCACCTGCTGTCATCGTTAGTAGATCTGCATTTACAAAAGTGTACGTACCCAAAGCATCTAACTCTACCGTAATCGAGGTAGGACTTGCTACTGGGGCTGTCGTGTCTTCGATCGTGATCACTTGTATATATTGATCTGTATTTCCACATTCATCTGTTGCGGTCCATGTTCTAGTAATCGTACCAGTATAAGCACCACATCCTGAAAGATCTGTCACATCTGAAAAGCTAATATCTACATCCGTATCACAGTTGTCAGTAGCGGTAGGCATTCCTGTATTTATTGGATCTATGCTTTCATCGCATTCTATAGTTACTGCCACTGGTTCATCTGCTAATTCTGGATCGATCTCATCTTTGATTATGATTTTTTGTATACATGTACTGTTGTTAATCGGATCAGCGGAATCTTCGATATAATACGTCCGCTTCAAAGTGTCTACACAAGATCCATTTACATCACTTACCGTCTCTTCTAAGATCATTTCAAAACTTGCTGCATTCAATGTACAATTGTCATCTAATGTTCCTCCAGCCATTTGGAATTCTATGGAAGATGCATACGCATCAGGAAGTTCATCTAAACAGTCAATCTGGAAATCTGCAGGACAAGTGATAGTCGGTTTGATCGAGTCGATAACATCAAAAGTCCATGTATGAGTAATGTCATTTTCACAATCATCTACCGCTGTCAAGATTAGAGTATTCAATCCATAGGGTAGCGTAACATAGAATATTCCTGCTATCTCATCTACTAACAAAGCATCACCATCTACATTCGTAGCCGAAAGGCTAACCACAACTGCGGAACAATCATCTATTCCAAGAGGAACTGGCAAAACAAATTCGAATTCGCAATTTGTCGAAGCTACAAATCCACTATCATCAGCTGGAAGAGAAGCCTCGTCCATCCATTCAGGATCTGTATTATCTATTATGGTAAATACTTGTATTTGTTCTACACTATTATCATAGTGATCTGTTACTTTCCATGTTAGTGTCCAAGTCGAACTGCAATCAACTGGTGCTGAAAATACTGCACTCTCTAAGGTTAATACAGGGGCAATATCACATGCATCTGCATATCCACCATCTTCATAACTTGCTGTACTTAGATCATAGCTTCCTTCTAATGATGGAGCCGTTTGCATTGTACCGGCTAACATATAC
>CALDEN010000390.1 GCA_937942405.1 uncultured Saprospiraceae bacterium | reverse complement strand
CATACGGTCACAACCGATGGAGGTTTCCAGTACGTATGGCACATAACTCTCGTTGAGCTCTGGATCAAAATACTGCAATTTCTTACCTGATAATTCCTGATGAGCACCAAGGTCAAAGTCTGTCCTAGAGTGTATTCCTTCCATCTCCTTAAACCCAAATGGGAATTCAAATTCTATGTCTGTTGCAGCATTGGCGTAATGTGCTAGATTATCATGGTCATGGAATCTCAACTTATCTGCTGGTGTTCCGATGGCTTGATGCCATTTAAGTCTCGTTTCTTTCCAGTATTCATACCACTTCATCTCTGTGCCTGGCTTGATAAAAAACTGCATCTCCATCTGCTCAAACTCTCTCATCCTGAATATAAACTGACGAGCGACGATCTCATTACGGAATGCCTTACCGATCTGTGCAATACCGAACGGCAGCTTCTGCCTCGTCGACTTCTGTACATTGAGGAAGTTTACAAAGATCCCCTGTGCCGTCTCTGGTCTTAGATAGATCTTCCCTTCTGATCCTGCGATGTTCCCTAGCTGAGTAGAAAACATCAGATTAAACTGTCTCACATCTGTCCACTCCTTGCTCCCACTGACTGGGCAAGCGATCTCGTACTCTTCGATTTGTTTTTTGAGATCTTCCATGTCCCCATTGGTCATGGCATCTGCTAATCTCTTAGCGATCGTATCAATCTTTTCTTGTCTTTCTTTTATCCGACCATTTGTCTGACGGAACATGGCTTCGTTAAAATCATCAAACTTCTTTCTCGCCTTGTCTACGTCTTTTTTGATTTTGACTTCGATCTTGGCCATATAGTCCTCCACGAGGACATCGGCTCTATATCTCTTATTAGAATCTTTATTATCTATCAATGGATCATTAAACGCATCTACGTGCCCCGATGCCTTCCAAACCTCAGGATGCATAAGTATCGCAGCATCTAGGCCGACGATGTTATCATGCATCTGCACCATACTCTTCCACCAGTACTGCTTGAGATTGTTTTTGAGCTCGACTCCATTAGGACCATAATCGTAGGCAGCCGAGAGGCCATCATAGATCTCTGATGATGGAAAAATAAAACCGTACTCTTTACAATGAGAAATTATCTGCTTAAAATCCATTTTGCTCCTTTTTTAATAAAGGCGTCAAAGGTAAGGAAGTATGTGTTTAAAAAGGTACTGAATGTAGGTAGAAGGAACTAGAAGTTATTTAATAATGTAATCTTATTTTGATAAGGAAACTAATATCTGATTTAGCACATAAGAAATTGACAAAATGACTCACTACTGATCTTCTTTCAAGGAATAAATTCAAGTCCTTAATATATAAGATGCGAGTGCATCAATTCCACCATACCGCATAGCCTTCTTTTTTTAAGCTATTGGCTAGACGTTCTTCCATGATTTTGGCATCAGCCAGAGAAAGTGGATTATACTGCTCGTAAAGGCTCGGTCGGAGGTACATGCCGTATTTCTCTACGTATTTAGAGGAAATTTTATGTCCTTTTTTGCTTTTGGCTCCAGCCAAATGTTTTTTAAATCGCTGCTCTGGTTCTAGACTCGTCATCCCTACATAGAGGCAGGGCTGTACTCCCATGTAATGCGGATTAGCAGCACGGAACTTATGGTCTGCAGTCCATACTCGTTTGCTGAGTTCGACGACGTAGACGTTGTGAGACTTGCGACTTGATTTTTTAGGAGGCATATGACTTATTCCACCCTCAAGGTCTTTAAAATCTTATGCATTTTCTTTTGTTCGGAAAAAAAATATCGATTATCTGAAGAAAAAGTGATCAAAAATCGATCTCCATCTATCGGGTAGATGAGCTGATAGTGACGGGTCGTTTCATTGAGAAAAGTCGTCGTCGTATACTCGTGATGAAAGGCTTTTTTATTTCCATAATCGATGACTCCGGAGTATTTGTGGATGTAATTAAACTGATAACTGGTTCCTTCGACCATGTTTTCTCCCACTATTTTTAGACGATCATCTACCCCGTCAAATGGTTTTATGAGCATATTGAATCGCTTAGTGCCATTGCCGTTTTTGGAATTGTAAAGGTGGATGGCATTTTTAATATCTGGAGAATCTTTGGCGGTAATCTCACTCGGATGCTGTAAAGTCAGATTGAGCTCATCGCTTTCAAATTTATCCCAAGCTCTTTTTTCATCGGCATTGAGAGTATATTTAGATAAATCTTTATAAGATGGAGCACAGGAGCTTATTATTATCGCAAGCGATAAGATAGATAGTAGTCTTAACATAAAAGATAGTTGGTTTAATATTAGGACTTAAAGAAGACCTGCAGTCACTTCATCCTGAGAAGATATCAAACAGACTAGCTGTTATCAACAATATTGTTATCTGGAAAGACTAATCTAAAACTGGTTCCTTTATCAGAGGTATTTAGTACCTCGATAGTACCATTGTGTTTATTCATTACTTTTTTTACGATCGACATGCCTAGTCCCGTTCCCTCATAGTCGGAGCTGTTATGAAATCGCTTAAATGGAGTAAATAAGTTTTGAACGTATTCAGGCTTTATACCTATCCCATTATCGCTGATGATTAAGGTGGTTAAAGGATCACTCTTATCTGCTTTAATAGTTACTCGAGGTATGTGCGTCTCATTATCCTTGGGCTGATATTTTATAGAATTGCTGATCAAATTATAAAACAAGGTATTCAGGAGGTCTGCATTACCGAGTATAGTGGGTAGCTCATCAATTTTAAAAACCAGTTTATTCTGAACGATTTCGAACTGGTACATAGCAGTAATCTCACCTATTAATTCGTTCAAATTAACTTCTTGAAAATTAACCAATTCGGAACTTTCGACCCTGGAATAAGTCAATAAGTCTTGAATAAGATGAGACATCGATTCAGCTGATGAAGAGATATACCCTAAGTATTCCTTTGTTTTAGAGTCATCCCCTTTAATTCGTTCTGACACAAGCTCTGAAAATGAAGTAATGGTGATTAAAGGAGACTTAAGGTCATGACTCATAATATGAGTAAAGGTTTTTAAATCATTATTTTTTGCCTTGAGCTCATCGTTAAGTTCTTCTTGAATCAAATTCAGACTATTGAGTTTGACGACATTTTCTTTGAGCCTAGCATCTTGTCTTTCTATAAACTTTACCGTATATAAAAACGCTGCACTTAATGTAATCAATAAAAACAAGGCAGGAATAGTCTCTGTAATAGGTTGCTCATATCTATCTGATATCCAATACGCCAAAATCAGTGTTAAAAAAACAACAAACACTGCATCTCTAGTCTTTTGAAAAAGAATAATAAATATGGCATCTATAAAGACTAAACCGATAAAAAGATTAGTCAAGCTTATGGCTTGATCATAAGCCAAAACTGCCGTAAGCGTAAGTGCTAGACCACATCCTAACCAAGACGATAACTGTATAAATCTTTTGTGAGATAAAAACAATACTATACATGAGAGCAAAGCAGCAGAATACTCTATCGCAGCCGCAAGATGAAAACCTGTAGCCAATCGCATACTTCCTACACTAAACATCAAGATCACAAATGTACCTGCAAACAATTCTAGGCCTTGTCTGCGTACACCATCTAAGCTGTCCGCGTAATCATGCGTTTCTGATCCTAAAAAAATGGAAGTAAACCGTTTAAATAAATTCAACTTAAGGGTCCTATTTAGATAATAATGATGTGAATGGAGATTAAAG
>CALDEN010000389.1 GCA_937942405.1 uncultured Saprospiraceae bacterium | reverse complement strand
GACAGCAAGACAGGATTAGAGA
Organism: uncultured Saprospiraceae bacterium; assembly: GCA_937942405.1. Taxonomy (GTDB): domain Bacteria; phylum Bacteroidota; class Bacteroidia; order Chitinophagales; family Saprospiraceae; genus JAHDHU01. The sequence continues at coordinate 7,652 of CALDEN010000389.1, read as the reverse complement.
TCTACTCACTCTATGGTAAGACCAAAAAACCATCCTCAGAGGCCCTTGTGGATATCGATGTGATGGTGTTCGACATACAGGATGTAGGCGTACGATTCTATACTTATATCTCAACGCTTCATTATGTCATGGAGGCCTGTGCCGAGAACGGAATACCTCTCATCGTCCTCGATCGACCCAATCCCAATGGACACTACATCGACGGACCTGTTTTAGAAGCGGAATATAAATCATTTGTGGGTATGCATCCCGTTCCAGTAGTCTACGGAATGACGATCGGGGAGTATGCTCAGATGATCAATGGGGAGCAATGGCTTAACGAACAAGCCAGCTGTGAGTTGACCGTAATCCCATGTGAGGGCTATACGCATAGTAGCACATACGAGCTACCCGTAAAACCATCTCCCAATCTCCCTAACCCTAAGTCCGTCTTACTCTATCCATCCCTATGTTTCTTTGAGGGAACTACATGGAGTGTCGGTCGTGGTACGGAGATGCCTTTCCAAGTATACGGACATCCAGCATGGGCTCGTTCTGATTTTCGCTTTACGCCAAAATCGATGTCAGGTGCCAAGTACCCAAAACATGAAGGAAAACAATGCGGTGGAAGAGAATTTAATGATCCCTTAAAAGTATTGCTGAATAAAAAGCAACTGAATTTATCTTACCTCATACATGCGTATCAGCTTTCGCAAAAAAATGATTTTCCATTTTTCAACGATAATAATTTCTTTGAAAAACTAGCCGGAACAGCCAAGTTAAGAGCCGCTCTTAAAGCAGGTACCTCTGAGAAAGAGATACGAGCCAGCTGGCGTAAGGATCTGATGAAGTTTAAACTGGTGAGAAGGAAGTATCTGATATATACTTGATAGTTTAGATACATTTTGACCCAATGATGCTAATGTAAATTGAGCTTGATTGAGTTATATTAAAAATTAATTATGCTTCGTTGCAGCGTTTTGTCTCGCTCAGGAATAGTGTAGATAGAGAGTGTATGCATACTCCAGATTTCTACAATTTATTATTCATTTTATCTGAAAAAATCAAAATATGAAAAGTTCAAAAAATATAATTACCGGGATAGGTCGCTTGTTTTTTCCCTTTTGTCTATTATTACTACTTTCTAGTTGTAGTGACTTAGATGAGACGACTATAACAGAAGAGGAAGACGAAAAGTCAGTCGTACTCACAGATGCATGGATTTGTGATATGAAATCATTTGAGGAAGACTTATGGCGTTATGAAATCTTTATTGACGATAATGGAGATTATACCGCTGTTTCTAATACACGGATATTAAAGGTTAGTAAGGATGGAATTCTTAACTCGATGATTTTATTAACTTATCCAGATACAGATAATTTTGTCGTTAGAATTTTTAATGGAAAAATATATCGATTCCATACATCCAATGAATTTCAAAATTACGACCCAACAGAGCCACTTAATCTCCAGGTATATGATTTTGATTTCAACTTGCTAAGTAGTCATGTTTTAAACTCCAATGGAATAGTCTACGATGTAGAGATCGAGAACGATGACGAGTTTGGTATGTTAGTGTATGAGGTAGATAATAGTACCATGACGCTTAAAAAATTCAATTTGATTGATGGTTCAGTTTTGGAAAACGTATTGAGCACGACGGGCACATCACCTACTAACCTGCATATCGCTGAATCAGGAAATTATTTTTGTACAGCCAGTTCAACGAGGAAGAATTTTCATTTCTTAGATAACGACCTAAACTTGATTTGGGAAAATGAATTTGAGGAATACACGATAAGTGATGCAAAATATGTTTCTGGAAAAGGCATTTACATTACTGGGAGAGTTTCAAGTTTCGTAGATCCTACACGTCCATCTTTTGTCGCCCTAATTGATACAGATGGTAATAAAGTAAATTCTTTTGAATATGACGGAGGAGAGAGATGGTCTCCATATATGGAAATAAATGACGATCGAATTTGTTTGGTACAGACAGAGCCTGAGACTGGATTGAACATGTTGCTCTCCATATTAGAATACGATCTTACTTTAGAGAGCACAATTGATATACAAGGAAATATAGTGCAGAGTGACATTATTGTGAACGAGTTAGGTAGTTTTTCATTTGTATATGGAATTGCAACTGACCCGACTGACCCTAATACTTTTCCAGAGGTAAATACAAGGATATTCAAATTCGGAACGAGCTATGGATTGCCGGTAAATGTAATCGTACAATAACAAGTTTCATCAAAAGAATGGAATAATGAATAAGTCGATAATCGATAATCGAGATAACGTTTTGAAAATAACTTGACCGTAAAAGCAGAAATAAATCAATTAATTGCTCGGTGTAAAAAGCAGGAATGGGCAGCTCAAAAAGAGCTGTACCTGCTCTTTGCTGATAACATGATGTCTGTTGCGATACGTTACTCTGTAGACTTCTCGGCTGCCAAAGATTTAGTGCAAGAAACCTTTCTCATATTCTTTAATAAGATAGAGCAGTATGATGAAAGTAAAGGAGCTCTCGGAGCATGGTTAAGCCGGATATTGATCAATAAGTCATTTGCGGAATACCGTAAAAACAAGAAAATGGTTTTTGGCGGAGATGAAGTCTTTATGGATCAGGTTTCTAATGATGCCTCGGGACTAGATAGATTAGAGGCAGACGATATATTGAAATTATTGCAAGAGCTTCCCCATGGTTGTCGAGTAATTTTCAATTTAAAGGTGATAGAGGGATATAGTCATAATGAAATAGGGGAGATACTTAAGATCAACGCCAGTTCTTCTCGTTCACAATTGACTAGAGCAAAGAGGCTATTACGTGATATGATAAATCAAAGAGAGGCATCCAGAGTGTATGCAAAAGAGCGTTACAGTTAAGCCTTAATAGGGCATCTAAAGATTCAAAGATTAAAATAAAGATGAATTTAGAAGATAGATTTAAACATAAATTAAAAGAGCATAAAGTCGACTGGAACAAGGAAGAACTATTGGTTCCTTTGAAGCAAGAACTTAGTAAGGAGAATCGTCGTTTTGATTGGAGATGGCTTTTACTACTTCCTTTAGTATGTATAGCGACGTGTTGGGGAGGATATAGTTTAGGTGACTCAGATGTAAGCCCGTCTATAGGTATTTCCTCGTTTAATGAAAATGGTAATAAAAACGACAAGTCAAATAATAAGTTAAATAACAAGTCAAACAGTACATCAAGCAGTAATGAATCTGAGATTCTAAATATGAGTAATGCCGAAAGCAATATAACGGAGGGTGCTTTATCTGTTCAGTCAGACAATACAAGCAATATCAATGATGAACCCTTCCAATCAATACCAGAACTAAATCAAGAGCAACTAGAGGAACAAAGACAAGAACAATTACAGAAACAAAACGTAAAAGAAAATCTAAAGCAAGTACTAAATCTTCCTTCAGTACAGAATATTACAACTAGCCCAAAATTCAACGTTTTAAATTTTACTGGTCTGTCCATAGGTAACTCTGCGAATGCAGTAGAGCAAGCTGAACACTTTAAACCAATGGCTGATGTAAAGACTTCTAATCAATCCGAAAATAAAGAAGATACATCTAAGCCTTATGAGTATTTAGATTTTAATGACTTGGCTTTAAAAACCGATGAGAGAACTTTAGCTAACATACACTTGAGCCAATTGGATGTGCGAAAGCGTCAATTGTTGTATGGACAGCGGAATATACCTCTTTTAGATACTAGATTAAACGTTCCAGAAAAAGACAAAAAGCTTTTAAGTAATCCTTTTTATGTATCTGCTTCTGCAGAGATCGGAATGCATTATCGAGATCGCAATTACAACAGCTCCAACGCTACGTATGTTAGTCGACTAGAAGCCAACGAAGACACAGAACGCTTATCAGCTGCGTTATATTCAAATCTAAATATCGGGTATCAGTTCGCCTCAAATTGGTCTGTACAATCGGGAATCGAGTACGGTCAGCTAAATGAAGTCTTTGATTATAATACACAGAGTACTGAGTTAGTGCCTGTAGAAACGGTTCTTTACTTTATAGTAGATATTGCTGCGATGGATACTACATATGTAAAGGATACAAGTACCGTAACGAGAACCACTGATCGAACAATTAAGCATTACAATAAGCAAGTGTTTTATTCTATACCTCTACAGCTCGCTTATGATTTTGATTTGAATAACATGAAATTCCGCACTAGACTTGGATTGAGCTACACCTTTGCACATAGCTTTAATGGAAGGTATAATCTGATCAAAGAAGGAGGTGGTAACGAGATCGTTTATAACAATGCTGAAAATGATTTTTGCTTATCAGATAGAGTAGGGCTCCAACTCGGATTAGATATGGTATATCCCATAAAGAAACAAGCTGAATTTTTCTTATCTGCTGCGTATCGCCGTAGTCCAAAACTGAGTATGAATGTAATCGATCAGAGATATCATTCTATGGCTCTAGGAGTAGGGTTTAGATATTGTTTGGGTGGGTAAATTAAGGACAATAACTTCTTGGAAAACGAGTAGTTAAAAGCAGGCACCTCTAAGAAAGAGATACGAGCCAGTTGGCGTAAGAATCTGATGAAGTTTAAACTGATCAGGAGGAAGTATTTGATTTATAGGAGGGGATGATGCATCCATTTCTGTCAGCATCACGGATTTTAGAGGATTAGCGGATGTAACGGATTGTCTATTCTATCGCAAAGCAAAATCCATTAATCCCTGAATCCGTCTAATCCGTGATTCGCCCTTTTCTGTCAGCATCACGGATTTTAGAGGATTAAGAGATTCCACGGATTTTCTATTCTAACTCAAGAAAAATCCAAGTAATTCCTAAATCCGTCTAATCCGTGATTCAGACTTCTTTATCTTCCATGTTTTCCCATTCCATCCATGCACGTATCATTTTGAGTTGGCCATAAGTGTATGTAGATCCTAGTTTGGTGATGGCAGGTGTGAGTTCTTTGGATTCGCTTTTGCGAAAATATTCTGCGGCACGATTTCTTTTCTCTTCATCGATAAATAAGTTTATGTCTACAGATCCCATGGCGATCGCTTTGGCCATGTGAGATTCTATGGTAGACACACTGAGGTCTCTTTCTTTTGCGATCTCCTCGATGCTTTTATGCTTGCCGAATAGATCTAAAGTTATGTTTACCGTTTGCCCTTTTATAGATACACTTGATTTCTTCTTTTTTGCGGTTTTCTGTGCGAGTTCTAGCTGATCTCCAGGAAGATTATGCTTTGTACAATAGTGATCAACTATCTCGATGATAGCAGCACCGTATTGCATAGCCTTTTGTTTGCCGATGCCACTGACCAGTTTTAAGCTATCGATACTTCGGGGGAGTACATGAGTGAGCTCAGTCATTGTGACAATGGGTATTACTTTATATGAGATGATGTCCGCTTTCTCTGCCTCGGCATTTCTCCATTTGACCAAGTTGCGGTACAGATCTTTATGGATGATATCGCTGGCTATATTGATGGATTTAGTGGGTTTTGCTTTTCGAGCGATCTTCTCATAATCGAGTTCGGCATTCGATCTTGCAGAGATGATTTTTTCAGATGTAAATCCTTCTTTTATGGAATCAAAGCACATACCTTTTATGTAGAGTTCTTTTCGGAGATCCAGGATGTGTTGTGATATTTTCTCTTCTATTGCACTATTGTCAGTGACAACATCTATCGCTTTGTACAAAGCGTAGATTTCTTCTTTTAGTGTTTTGGAAAAGTATACTGCAGATCCCTTGATTCGATCCATTATTTCTTGATTTTCACTTAATGGGCTATCGCTCTGGAAAGCTCGTGATATCAGTATCCAGAAATTACTAGCAAATGTTATGGCCTTTAAGGTCAGTGCCTCGCCAGCTTGATTACTTTCGTCGAAGGTGTCACCATGTAGTACAGACTGATTGTACTTCAGATGATAGATCAAGTCTTTATGCAGTGAGTCCAGCATTGAGAAATCATAGAGCTCTTTTAAGAGATAATGAGCAAACTCCTTTTTGGCTAGCAACAGACTGTTTTCATCAGGGGCTTCCGCCAATGATTTTTGTTCAAAGCTCTCAATTATGCTGTCTTTTTTAATAAACTTCTCATCAATTATGGTCTTTAAACTTATCCCTTCTAAGGTCTTGCATCGACTGAGAGCCACGTATACCTGCCCATGTTCAAATGCATTTTGGGCATCGATAATGACTTTGTCGAATGTAAGTCCTTGACTCTTGTGTATCGTAATGGCCCATGCAAGTTTTAGTGGATATTGGCTAAAGCTTCCTTTGACGACCTCTTCGATCTTCTTTGTCTTGGGATTGAGTTCAAAGCTTGTATTGAGCCAGTCTACCGGAGCGGCTTCTATTTCCATATCGTCGTCGCAGCGTACTCTGATATTTTTAGGCGTAGCTTCTATGATTACGCCCATTTTTCCGTTATAATATTGCTTATGCTCGGATAGATCATTTTTGATAAACATCACTCTTGCTCCTTCTTTGAATATAAGTTTTTCGGCATTGGGAAATTGACTGGGATTAAAGATTCCGTTAATCTCGGCAGTATATTCTCGTGTAGGAGTAGTGAGTTTATTGAGTTGAGCTTCGTTGATGAGTTCACTAGTCTTACGTAGGGTAGTAAGTGTAACTGTTTTTCCGTCATCTACAGGTGTCGGATCGTATCTTTCATTAAGTTTGTCTAGGGTCTCTTGAGAGATTCGATTGTTTCTGACGGCGTTTAATATGTCTATAAATTTCTGATCTGCTTGTCTGTAGATGTGTTTTAATTCAACCGTTATCATTTTGCAATTACGGATCACATCCGCTCCAAAAAAGTAATGCGTCCGATAATAGCTCATCATGCCACTCCGTTCTTCTGATCTCAATACTGGGGGCAACTGGTGCATGTCTCCGATCATCAGCATCTGGACTCCTCCAAAGGGCTCACTACTCCTCCTATATCTACGGAGTACCGCATCTATGGCATCCATGATGTCTGCTCGTACCATACTCACTTCGTCGATGATGACGAGATCTAGGCTACGGAGCAGATTTATTTTGGATGTTTTAAAATTCCGATTGGGTTGCTTTTTATCTCGTTGGTTGGGTAGTAATAACCCGAAGGCCAATTGGAACAAGCTATGTATGGTCATGCCACCGGCATTAATAGCAGCGACACCTGTAGGAGCGACCACGATATTTCGCTTTTTGGTGGTTTTGCGGAGGTTTCTTAGAAAGGTGGTTTTCCCTGTCCCAGCTTTACCTGTAAGGAAAATATGGCTATTGGTCTCATTGACATATCTATAGGCCAACTCTAGTTCAGGATTCTCAATTTTGGTCATGCTTTGGTATTGGTTGTTCAGTTTTCTAAAAGTAAGTTTTGTTGGGTAGATGACCAAGGTTATATGTGGGCAATTTATTTATCAGTTTTTTGAAGTTGTACAGGATATCAGATATCAAAGTAGTATCAATCTGCTAGGAAGGTAGGCTTGTAATTTCTGATCATTATTCAGTCGGTGATTTTTTGGCTGAGGCCAATGGTTAGTTGCATAGATTTATGAGACTCGAGTGTTTCGGAATTTGATAAGCTCGACTATTTATTAGCTCGATATCCAGAGTACGGTGTTATAGAAAAATTTTTCTAAATAGCATTAAACAAAGTAGCAACTTGAAA